>NZ_JAMPJZ010000009.1:0-116034 GCF_039961835.1 Trichocoleus sp. ST-U1 | reverse complement strand
GGTGAGGACTGAGGGATGAGGACTGAGGACTGAGGACTGAGTGAAGAGAGAGATTCTTTATTATCTCCTCTACCTTTTGCCTCAGTACAAACAGCGTAAATAGAAGGGGCGCTAAGGCTGAAATGGGATACCAGCGTATCTAGATGTCCGTTCAAGCTTTCTGCTGCTTCACCCAAGGCATCTTGCCAGATAGCCCGTTGTTCGGGGGCGGTTGGCTTGCTAACATCAATCGTAATTGAGGGACGCTGTCGCGATCGCCGTCTTTCAGGACTAGTGACGATTATCGGGCTGGTGACTCCTTCTATCAACGTGGCGATAACATTTTCTCGCGCTGGATCGCTTGTCTCGACATCGTCACAGTCGAGTAACAGGACACTCTCACTGAGAATCGCTTCCCGATTCCATAGCCGCAGGATACTGTTAAAGTCGCTAGAACTGGTGGGAATGACTTGGGCGGACATCGCATTTAAGTTGAGCTGCAAAAGAGCGCAAGTTGCAGATGCGATCGCTCGTTTGCTCGCAGTCTCATCTCCACATAGCTGCACGACAGGTAACGCCGAACCTTGTTGCGATGCCTGCAACCACGTTCCTGCCAGTTGTTCTGCAACTTGTCGGTGCGATGGCACCAAACTTTGAACCGATCGGTGCAATGGCTCGATAATCCCCATGAGCAGTTCATCTAGATGTTGCACGCCAGCGATGTAGTGCAATATTCGCTCGTCAATTCGCAAGGGACTGGAGGTGAGTGTAGTGCCTGTCCCAACTTCAATCAGTTGCCAGCGACGCAAAGATGCCGTGGGGGTTAGTGCATCCCAGTGGGAGGCAGGTAGAATCGCCAGCGCTAAGCTCATTGTCGGATATGCCTGCCGCTCGTTGCCTTGAGCGATCGCGCATAAAGAAGGAAAACTGGGGTCAAGTTCCATCCCCACGCACAACAGCAGGATATCCCGCTCAAAATCTGACAAACCGAAGGTTTTGCACAGTTGTTCTAGTGTTGCTGGAGGCGAAAGGTTCGAGGTCAGACGAGGAAAATCTTCTTCCTGGCCTTTTTCCTCTCCTTGCATCTTTGCAGCTTGGCGTTCTAACGCCTGACGCACGCGAGCAACTTCTCCCATGAAGTAGCGCTGATTAGCTGCTTGCCAGCGATCGCTAGTCGTGGTCATCATACAATCGCTACCTTTGGGTCAATATACTGCTGGAAGGTCGGGCTGTCTTTGTCCGTATCTACGCTCAACATACTTTCCGCTCCATCTACGTGTACCCGCACCAAATACTCTCCTGGCTTCACATCTCGAACCGGAATGATTACCGAGGTTGTATCGGCTCGACGCGGTAAAGCATCAAACAGATAAGCGCCTGGGTTATCGATTGACCGTTCGTTCAGCGCCACCACAACTCGCTGCTTGTTGCCGATAGTAAGATTTACTTGCAGCGTCAGGTTCGCCGAGCGCAGTTCATCTCCACTTCCCTGAATGTCGGTAATACTTACTTCTGTAATCGTTGGACGCAATACAAACGGTGCCACATTCGACTCCACACTGCGTTGGAGAGCAGGCTGGAGGCTTAACGCGGGGGTCGAGTTGCCTCTGGATGCGCCGTTAGATTCGACTCCCCCGTTTGCTACAGGGGCGCTGGGGCTTGAGAGGTGATGAATCACCTGTAGACTTTGTACGCCTGCGCGGAGCGACTCGGCAGAGAAGGCACTTAGGGGCAATGTGACTTGGGTTTCGTGAACTTCTGAGGGCGTCGCTTCCACCTCACCAAGACGCACCCGCGTGATGTTGCTATTCAAATTTTTACCCCGAATTAGCAACGTGCTGTCTGCCAAGATTGCCTGAAACCTGCCTGCTTGAGACACCACCTCCTGAATCACCGGCTGATTGGAAAACGGCACCACACCGCTGAACCTGTACTCGCGCACGGGTAAAGCTTTCTGGGCTGCTTCTTCCCCTTCTATCATGACGACGGTCGCTCGGTAAGCAACTGATAGGGTGTAGGGGGTTTGGAAGAATACCGACCAAACTTTAGATAAATCTTCTAAAGATAAATCCATTGGCACGAAGCTAATTTCTTCGAGCTGTTCGGAGAGGTTAGAGTCCGCTAAGTAGGTAAAGTTAGAATCAGCGATCGTGTCCCAAATCATTTCCTGGGTTAGAGTTGAGCGATCTTTAAGGGTACGGACGACGCTGCCTAAAAGTCGTTGCGGTTCTAACTCAACCTCATTGCCATAGAGACTGATCATGTAATGCAGATCGAGAGCATTGTGCGATCGCTTTGCCATTTCGCCCTTACGATTGCGATTCCGCACATCTGCACTGCTGCGCCACACGGGATTGAGACTCACTTGATACAGGTAGATGTTCACTCCCGTCTCTGGGGTGCCACTCCCTAAGTTACTGGGTCGCACCGTTGTCACTCTTGCGCCATCCAGGTCTATTTGTACAACAGCTTGCAAAGTTCTTTGCAAAGCAGCAGTGACAGTAGCGATCGCTAAATAATTGCTCATAAAAAAATTTCAGCAATCAGCTTCGCAAAAAGCTGATTTATTCGTTTTCAACGTTTAACTTGACAAAAGTTTCTTTAGATAATGACCAGATTCTGGCCATTAAGCACTAACTAATCCGAGTTTTAAGGCTTTTACAATTGCTTGCGTGCGGCTGGTGACACTGAGTTTTTCAAAAATTGCTGTTAAGTGAGCTTTAACTGTAGCGACTGTGATGTAAAGGCGGCGGGCAATTTCTTCATTAGAAGATCCTTCAACGAGCCAGTGTAAGACTTCTCGCTCTCGTTCGGTTAAGTGAATGCTCCGACCGGAAAGATGCGATCGCCCTGCATAAAATTGAAACAATCGAAAGAAGCAAGCTGCAACTTCTGGCGATAAATACACTTCATTTTTCATGACGGTGTTAATTGCTTCGCACAGTTGAGTTGCCACCCGGTCTTTAAACACGTACCCGCTAGCACCCGCCTGCATCGCCCGAAACACCCATTCGTCTTCCCGGTGTCCTGAGAGAACTAACACTTTCCCCTTATAGGACATTTCTCCTAAACCGATCAAGGCGGTAATTCCATCTCCAGGGGGCAATTCCATATCCAGCAAAATCATCGCTGGCTTTTGCTCAGCGGTTAATTTTAACGCTTGCTCTACAGAAGCCGCCTCTCCGACAATCTCAAATCGAAAAGAGCCGTTATTACTCAAGAAGTCAAGTAGAGTCCGTATCCCTGCTCGAAAGCGTGGTTCATCATCCACGAGTAAAATCGAAATTGGCGCTGGTGCGGACATTTTAGAGAACCTCAAGGCGACTGTTCGTTTTAGAGGGTGAGTAACTCATTTATCATTCCCACTGACTCACTGAAAATTGCTATCGAGGTAGGGTGAAGGAAAACTGTGCCCCACCAGAAGGCAAGTTTTCTACCCAAATGGTTCCTCGATGGTCGAGGATAATTTTTTTTGCGATCGCCAAACCCAAACCAGTACCGCCTGGACGCTTAGAATAAAAAGGTGTGAATACTTGTTTCAAGTCTTCTTCAGAAAGCCCGGAACCGCAATCGGAAACTTCAACGATTACTTCAGATTGAAAGACTTGCCAATTACAAGTAATCATTCCCCCAGGGGGGCTAAAATGAACTGCATTACTCAACAGGTTGTCAAATACCTGTTTCATCTGCCATCGATCCCCTGCCAGCGTGACCGGCTTCTCCGGATAGCGGATATGCAGTCGTTTTTCTTCTAACCAAGGTTGCAGACCTTGGATACTTTCAGCCAATGTTTTCCGCAGCTCATAAGGTGCTACCTGTAGTTTTGCCTGCTGTCCGCAATAAACCAAATCCGTTAAGTTTTCAATTAACTCATTCACGGTTTCGCGAACAATCCCAGCCTGCTCTTGCAAGCAGCCAGATGGCAACCCTAAACATAAATTTTCGGCGTAAAGACTAATCAGTGCCAAGGGATTTCGCAGTTGATGTTCTGTACGACCTAGCACTTGCTCAAGTAATTGAATCTCAGCTTTTTGATGGGAACACTCGCGAGACATCACCAGGTAGTGACTCAGCAATTGAGCCTGTTTTTCTACGCCTTGTTGTTGCAGCGAAGAAAGGGGATTTTTACTCCATAACAGCAAATACCCAACTTCTTTGGCTTTCTGCTCGCTGAGAGGGCAAACATAAGTGTTGTAGCTACAAGCGGCGTCAGCAGATGCACTTTTAGCACACTTGGTTATTTCGCTCAACTTCAGCGCAGGTAGGGAATCTTCCCACCCCACCTCAGCAAAAAATTTGGGCAACTCTGCGTAATTTCCTTGGCGCTCGTCTGGATAATAGGCTACTAATTGACGCTTTTGGGTATCTGAATCTTGGTAAACAATCCAGGCGGCTACAACGGGTAGTTGTGCGCCAATCTGTTCGAGATGGAGCTTGCAAATACTCCTAAGATCGGGAGGGTACGGTGTACCTAGCGAACCGAGTGTGGAGGAAGGTGGATGCACCTGTACAGCAAACCGTTTTATTCCAACCTTCATCTGTAACTCCCCGCCATACAGGATATTTCAGTAACGTTGAATCGGATGTAAGCACCACTGAATTTTCATTTTGCGGAGCTTGTCATCTTCCGCAAGAAATAAATGACAAATCTAGCTTAGTCGGGGATTTCAGTCTTCATCCGTATTTACACACATTTTTTAAAGTTTCGACCAAAGTCTAATAAACACTCTGGGGTTGTCTTCCTAATCTAGACCTATACAGCCTAAACACCCAGTCTTATGATCCCTGCTGCTGCCCAGACTTTGGCAGAAATCCTGGCTGAAGGGACTTCCCTGCTCAGTACAGAGCAAATTGATTTCAACCACCCTAGTATGCGGCAGGATGTAAGACCAGCACTGAACCTGTTCTGCTACAACATCGGGGAAAACAGTCAGGTAGACCACAGGATTAACCAGGAAAAACCGCATCCACCCACTTTTGGGAAGTATTCCCCATTATGGTTTGACATTTCCTTCCTAGTCAGTGCCTGGGATCGTACCGTCCTGGGAGAACAGCGTCTGCTGTCAGAAGCCTTGATGCTGTTGTTACGTTACCGCTGGCTACCAGAAGAGCTGCTAGCGCCTTCACTACGGGGTTATGGCAACTTGTCAATGACCATTTCTGCCGTTGGGCTTATTGATGCCGTCGCTCTATGGCGTGCGCTGGGGGTTCCATTACGTCCAGCTTTATATGTAACCGTGACAGTTCCCTTTAACCAGCTAGGACAAGGAGAACCAATCACACCTATAGAAGTAGTAGGGAATGGGGTAGTAGGTAGTAGGTCGTAACAATTACCTACTACTCTAGGGGCGACCTGCTAGATCGCCCCTACCAATTACCGATTACCAATTACCGATTACCCACCACTAATCAAGGAAGACTACGCTATGCCAATGGATTATTTTGCTCCTGGTGTCTACGTCGAAGAAGTAGACCGTGGTAGTCGCCCGATTGAAGGCGTAAGCATGAGTGTTGCTGGGTTTGTTGGCTTTACCGAGGATGTACGCGGTGATGCCGAACTGTTCAAACCCATGATGATTACCAACTGGAGCCAATACCTAGAGTATTTTGCCAAACAAGGCTCCGATGGTTACACAGACTTCAACGCCTACCTCCCTTTTGCCGTCAATGGCTGGTTTATGAACGGCGGTGGGCGCTGTTGGGTGACTAGCATTGGTACCAAACTCCCCGGTTCGGAACCACCAGCACCGGAGGAAACAGCCACAAAGCTCAGAACCTCTGGAAATCGTCCCTCTTTGATGTTTGCGATTAAGGCATCCGAAGGCGAAGAGGATGGTAGCTCAGCTCTTGCCTTACCCGGTGGACGAGTCAATGTTTCAATCCTTCCCGATGAACCCAAAGCTCCTGAAGATCCAGAGGCAGAACCCCCACTCAACACGGGTGAATACTTTAAAGTCATCGTTAGTCGCGGTGGAGAGAAACTCGAAGAGTACAGCCACCTGACCATGAACCCGGACGTCGAGGCGCAAGTGGGTACCTATGTCATCACTGCGATTAATGAGGGGATTGGCGACCAAGAGGCATCTCAATTTTTGTCCGTCACCGATATGTCCACCAGCGGACAACCCCTGTCTCGACGACCTGTCAACGGCACCTATGAAGTCAGCCCTCCACCCGTCATTTCTAGCCCTGAACGCTTTCCACGGGATGTAAATGGGGTGCGTGATGACCGCACGGGCGTCCAAGGGATTTTTGAAATTGACGAAGTTTCGATGATTGCTTGCCCCGACCTAATGCTGGCATACCAACGCGGCCTGCTGGATTTGGATCAGGTTCACGGCATCATGGAAATGATGGTTAGCATGTGCGAAAACAACGCACCCAGCCCCAACTACCGCATGGTAGTTCTCGATCCCCCACCTTGCAAAGGAGGCGGAGAGCCTGTACCCCCTGAGCAACAAAAGCCTCAGCACGTAGCTCAGTGGTTAAGTAACTTCAATCGTCGTTCCATGTTTGGGGCGTTGTACTATCCCTGGATTAAAGTAGCGAACCCACGCAATGCCGGACGACCGATTTTGGTTCCCCCCTGCGGTCACATGATGGGGATTTGGTGCCGCACTGATGAGACTCGTGGCGTTTTTAAAGCACCCGCTAACGAAGTTCCTCGCGGTGTCTTGGGTCTAGCCTACGAAACTAACTTCCGCGAACAGGAACTGTTGAACCCGGTGGGGATTAACTGTATCCGCAACTTTGCTAACTACAACCGAGGTTTCCAAGTTTGGGGCGCACGGACTCTGGTAGAACCGGCTAATGTCCAGTGGCGCTATATCAGCGTCCGCCGCCTGATTAGCTACATTGAGCGCTCGATTGAAATTGGTACCCAGTGGGTTGTGTTCGAGCCTAACGATCAAGATTTGTGGGCGCGAGTTACCCGCACGGTCAGCAATTTCCTCGAACGGCTGTGGCGTGCAGGGGCATTATTCGGTGGTTCGCCTGGTGAATCTTTCTACGTGAAGTGCGATGCCAGTATCAACACCCATGAGACGGTAATGCTGGGTCGTTTGTATGTCGAAATTGGAGTTTGCCCAGTCCGACCAGCGGAATTTGTGATCTTCCGCATCAGTCAGTGGTCTCCTAACCAGTAGGTTAAAACTCTCAGATATCAGCTCTTGATCAAGAGCTGATATCTGAGCTGATATTGAAAAATTTGTAAGGAGGTTTTGAATAATGGCGATTATTACCGTTGAGAATTTTGAATTAGAAATTAAGGGTGTAGGTGACGGTTTACAGTTTAAAAGTGTTGACTTACCAGCATATAAGACTGACGTTCAACACGGTGATGCTCTAATGTCTGGTGCCAAGGGAGCTGTACGGCAGACTCTTACTAAGAAAAGGGAAGCCGCGGTTCAAATTACTTTAGTAACCCTAGCGAGTGGAGATGCAAAAAGCACTAGCTCACTGATGCGAAAGTGGTTGCTACAGTGTATGCCAAAAGCAGAGGATGGTGGCGGTTTTCCAACGAGTGCCAGGATGGCAGAAGGCGTAATAAAATCCTATAACTCAGCTGGAGAAATGGTGGACTCTTGGAAGATGAGCGGAGTTTGGATTTGTAAATATCAAATCGGGAAACTCAGTGCAGATGGCGGGTTGCTTGAAGAAACCTTTACGCTACAGGTTGACCAATTCGATCCAGCTTGATCTATCTAAGTCTGGGTGTTTGAGACAATATTCTTAATTTTGTTCGCTTTAAGAAGCGATCGCAAAAATCATTCCTTTGCACTTTGTAATTGATTGGAAGGTTATTTATGGCTGATGCTGTTGAGTTACTATCTAGTGATAACTACGATGTAGCAATTGGTGATATCAAAGACATCATTATCAAAGAAGTCAGTGGGATGTCAGTAGATATGTCCCCAAAGGGTGCTGATAATGCCATCGGTTCTGGCCCGAAAGGAAAATCACTAGTTCTCAGTGTTCCGAGTCAACCGAAGTATGGCGAGATAACGCTCGTTTTGGTGCCAGGAGCGCATCAAGGCGGAAATGACGATAAGCTGTGGGAGTGGTACAAGGATTGCGCCTCGAAAGCTAACCTTGGGGAAGCTGCAAAAGCGCGAACTTTACGCAAAGAAATGACAATTAATGTTTATTACTCCGGTTCAGAGGGGAAGGTGGGGTTAACTTACAGTTTTGTAGGGGTGCTTCCCAATAGTTTTGATGTTCCTAAGCGGGACGCAGGGAGTAGCGAACTGGAAACTTGGACGCTTAAGCTGAACTACGAGCGGATGAAGTTTACTGTATCGGCGTAGAAGGAATTCTAAAGTCAACTCCTTGTAAAACTGCGCTGGTGAGGTGAGATGTTGCACAGTCTTATTCACCAGTCATTGATTTATCAGCTCGAAAGCTCATTGGTTGTAAGGCGGTATCAACTGTGACAGACTTCCCTGAAATTCTCACCACTTGCCGATTTTTTCTAGAACTAAAACTAAATGGCAGCAATGATGCAGTAGACGGCTACTTTATGGATTGTAGTGGTTTTAAGTCTACCCAACAGGTGATAGAAATCTCTGAGGTGACACCTCAAAAGTGGGGAAAAGATGGGGAATCTAAGGGTCGAATTGTCAGTACAAAAATTCCGGGTAAGGTTAGTTACAGCAATATTACTCTGCGCCGGGGTCTGACTTGTTCGATGACGTTATGGAACTGGATTCAAGCTGTCCAGGATGGAGATTGGGCTGAACAACGACGAGATGGTTCTTTGGTGATTTATAATCAAGCGGCGGAAGAACAGTTTAGATTTGAGTTTCAACGGGCGTGGCCTACTAGCTATAAAATTTCTGATGTGAATGCGGCTGGGGGTGAGCTGGAGATTGAAGAAATAGAAATGACAGTTGAACAGTTAAAACGGATTCAAGTAGCAAGGAATGATTCAAACTGAGTTTGAATTTACTTTACCTAAGGGATATCTCGATGCGGATGGCAATCTGCACCGCAAAGGTGTGATGCGTTTGTCGAGGGCGATGGATGAGATTGTCCCTTTGCGAGATCCGCGTGTTAAATCAAATCCTGCCTACGCTACAGTGATTATTTTGTCCCGCGTGATTGTCCGCTTGGGAGCGTTGGAGGAGGTCACGCCTTCAGTTGTTGAAGGCTTTTTTGCTTGTGACCTGAATTATCTCCAGAAATTTTATCGTCAAATTAATGACCTAGAACAGGAAAATGCAGGATTGAAAGAAGCCACGAACCCCTCTGCAAATCCTGCACTGGCTTCTGATTCCGAGTAACCCGACGAGATGGACAGCGATCGCATCCAAACAGAATTTGAATTTGTCCTCCCTAGAGGATTGATCGATGCTCAAGGGGGCGTTCATCGCCAGGGGGTGATGCGTCTGGCAACGGCAAAAGATGAAATGTGCGTCCAAAAAGACCGGGGCGTTCAGGAGAATCCAGCTTATGGAGTCTTGGTAATGCTCTCGCGGGTGATTACCTGTATCGGTACTGTAACCGAGGTAACGCCTACACTGTTAGAGGGTCTTTTCTCGCGAGATCTAGCATATTTGCGGGAGTTTTACAATCGCATTAACCAGGAGGGGGAAGCTTACATTCCGGTTCAGTGTCCCCAGTGCAATCGTCAATTTCAGGTGGAGCTTTCTCTATCGGGGGAATTCTAGGCTACCCTTCGGACGTACTACGCCAAGAGGTAGCCTTGATAGCTTTTCACTTTCACTGGTCTTTAGAGGATATCCTCAATCTAGAACATCGCGATCGCCGGGATTGGGTGACAGAAATTAGTCAGCTGGTGCAGCCAGAATAAAGCAGGGGCAAGGGGAGAACCCTTGCCCCTGCTTCATCTACAATGCTTTATTTTAGGGCGTTGGATTCTGGCTGATGTCTACCTTCACTAAGGGTTCTTCAGCAACTGTGCCGAGATTAACTGACTTTAACAAGTCTTTCCAATCGCTAATTAAGCTGGAATCTTTAGGATTGGCGTTACGTAAGTCAGCTAGAGAGGCGACGGTATCAAGCCACATCCCCGCATCTGCATAGATTGCTGGGCGGTCGCGCGGTGCTGCTTTCGCTAACGCATTGCTCAGGAGGGAACTCGGTTGGACTCGTTGAATCCATCCTTCTACAAGAATATCTGCCCCCCGATCTTCGGGGTCACAAATTAGTGATAACGACCAACGGTATGTTTTGCCAACAACTAGCGGTGGTGCATCCTTTTGAGGAAGGCGAATACTAACAACACCTGCCTTATTCGGAATCGGAAATGTTGTTTCGTATTTTGCCTGCGTACTTTTTTCCCCGTCATACAGCGCAAACTCTGCTTCCTGTGCGGAAGTTCCGGGAACGGCAACAAAGAAGGTCGGGTGAGCAGCTACACTCAAGCCTACATTTGTGCTGGGCAACAATGCCATGAGCGACTTTCCTTGGGCGGTGCAGCTGCTGCTGCTGCTACCACGCGATGCTCCCGGTTCTCTAGTTTTGGGTGCCCCAACCCTTGGCAGCCTAAATCTTAGGCGCCCTGCTACACGCATTTCCCTACGGTTCAGGCTGGGTTGTTGAATCGGTTTGCTTTTTGTGGTGGCGGTGGCTGGAAAGCTGGTAGCGATCGCACTAAGCCCCACAAACAAGGCTAAGGAGAGTGTTGTGAAATACACAGAAGACTTGTTCACCATAATCTTTAAGTTGTTGCAGTGGGTTTACCTAGCAAGCAGCAAGCGGAGTGCATACAAAGGGATCGAAACACTTTCCAAAGGGATCGCCTCCATGAGGCATCGTGCTTTGTAAATAAACTCGATCGCGACCGTAGTGGTTTTAGACAAAGACTCTTTAATCTTCAACAAAGTTTCCCACTTTTCCTGGCATATCTCTAGAAATTAGCGATTAATTTTGTCATGTTTCTTGCCTTAGTGGGTACTTAAAAGCGCTGGTTTTTGCTTAGTACAAAATTTGATGTTATAACTACTATAAAATTATCTCTCAAGTTGGCACTTTTTCTTTTTTCAATCAAAAAAATTATCTATTTGTCCGATTTCTTCTCAAAAGCTTCATAAAGTTTTGTAGTCAATTAATTTTTTGGTTCTTGACGGCTCAATTTGCGGCTTAAACAATTTTCAAGGACACAAGGATACATACAAATTCTTAATCTTAATTTCCTCTGTTTAAGCTACACATTGAGCGAAGATTAAAACTCTAGCCCCTAGAGAGGAGGCGGCAATTATATGGTTTCTCAGCTCAGTTCAAAGATTCGCTCCCTGCTATCAAACACAAACAACCTACGCACAGCAGCTTTAAATTTTGGTGGACAAGTTGTTCTCACCAGTGTGGTGGCGACAAGCTTGGTCGTGGGAGCTAGGCAACTAGGGATACTCCAAGGACAAGAGCTGGGTGCTTTTGACCAGCTGACTCGGATGCGTCGTGATGAAGGTCCAGATAATCGCCTGTTGCTGGTGGAGATTACTGAGGGAGATATCCAAACTGAGAAAGGGTGGCCTATCTCGGATGCCACAATTGCCAAAGCGTTAGAGAAACTAGAGCAGTATGAACCGAGAGCCATCGGTATAGATATTATTCGGGATGTTCCGGTCAAAGAGGGGAATGCCAATTTATTGAAGATCCTCAAAGGAAGCGATCGCATTATTACGATCTGCCAACTCAGTGATGGTAAACAGGCAGGATTTCCGCCACCGCCTGGAATCTCACCAGACCAAGTGGGATTTGCTGATTTTGTCAAAGAACCTGATGGATGGGTTCGGCGCAGTCTCTTAGTGGCAAATCCTCCAGTCCCGAACGCTCCCTTAGAGAACCCCCATCTTTGTAGCGATCCTGAAGAGCAACTCACCTCCTTGGATTTGACCCTAGCACTCATGTACCTGCAAGCTGAGGGAATCGAAGCAGAACCTTCAGATGACGGGAATCTGAAGATCGGTTCCACTCTCTTCAAAAGCCCCGATCCGAATGCTGGCGGATACCGGAAAGCCGACACGGAAGGGTTGCAGATGTTGATTAACTACCGTTCGGCAAATCTGCCTGCCCAAAAGATAACGCTTACAG
The DNA here is from genome assembly GCF_039961835.1 of Trichocoleus sp. ST-U1. Lineage (NCBI taxonomy): Bacteria > Bacillati > Cyanobacteriota > Cyanophyceae > Leptolyngbyales > Trichocoleusaceae > Trichocoleus > Trichocoleus sp. ST-U1. The sequence continues at coordinate 104,001 of NZ_JAMPJZ010000009.1, read as the reverse complement.
ATGTACTCAAAGGCAAGATAGATCCAGCTTTAGTCAAAGATCGGGTTGTTTTGGTTGGCTACACCGCAGTTAGCGTGAATGACGACTTCAACACGCCCTATAGTGCTGCTCAAGAAGGCACTCAGAAAATGCCCGGAGTGGTCATTCATGCTCAGGTTGTGAGTCAGATCCTCAGTGCAGTTCTGGATAAACGACCGCTATTTTGGTACTGGAATGAGTGGGGCGAAATTGGATGGATTTGGGCCTGGTCGTTGGTGGGAGGCTTAGTGGCATGGCGAATTCGGCGTCCCTTGCTCTTGGTGATTGCGGGAGGGGGAGCGATCGCCCTCTTGTTTGGAACTTGTTATGTTTTGTTTCTCAAAGCAGGATGGATACCCCTCGTGCCCCCAGCATTGGCACTGGTGACAACGGCAGTCGGCGTCGTTTTGGTAGATAGAGGATACGCCAAAGCCATCTATCAAGGCGTCAAAGGGTTTTTAAAAATCGATATTGAGATTGACCAGGAAAAGAAAGAACGCCAAGTAGCGGAAATTACAGAAAGTGACTACTTCCAAGAATTGCAGGAAAAGGCGAAAAATCTCAGGAGTCGAGAAAGCAATCCTTCTGAAAAAACAACTTCTAAATTAAAAGTCGAGAGGTCAGAAGCGGCTGAAACAACGGCAGAAACTGACTACTTACAACAGTTGCAGCAAAAGGGAAAAAGTTTCAGGAATCGATCCAATGATGGGGAAGCAGAAGCTACCACTGAGTCAACCGTTGAAATCCTAGAAGCCGCTGAAACAACCACAGAAATCGACTATTTACAGCAGTTGCAGCAAAAGGGACAAGAGTTAAGAAATCGCTCCAATGATGGGGAAGCAGAAGCTACCACTGAGCCAACTGTTGAAATACCAGAAGCTACACAGGCAAGCCAAGCCACTGAAACAACAGCAGAAATCGACTACTTACAGCAGTTACAGAAAAAGGGTAAAAAGTTAAGAAATCGGCATCATGATGGGCAAGCAGAAGCTGTTGCGGAATCAAACGTTGAAATACCAGAAGTTGCATTGGCAAGCCAAATTACTTCTCCTGTCCAAGAATTAAGCAATCAGCAGGACGGACAGGGAGAAGCCGCAATTGAGTCCAATACCTCCACCCCAAAAGTCCTCCAGCCAAGCCAAGAAGTTGAAGAAACCGAAGAACTCGACTACTTCCAGCAGTTGCAGCAACGAGCAACCTTGAGAAATTGGGAGGAAGATAGGCAAACCCAAGCTGCCACTGAGTTAAATACCTCAATAGCAGATGTCACACCAGCAAGCCAAGAAACTGAAAGCGAAGAACTCGATTACTTCCAGCAGTTGCAGCAACGAGCAAACTTGAGAAATTCGAGCAGCGACGGGCACGCAGAAACCACTACCGAGTCAAATTCCTCAACAATAGAAGTTCTAGAGACTAGCCAGGAAGCTGAAAGCGAAGAACTCGATTACTTCCAGCAGTTGCAGCAACGGGCAAAAACCGTGAGGAATACAGAGACTGAATCTACCTGATGGCGGCGAGATAAAGCGCTATTAGAGGACATCTACCGATACATCGAACTGAGTATGCTACGCCGGATGCGTAGGCTCGCGATTCACATCATTAGCTGAAGAACAAGGAAGGAAAAGATGAATCAGGATCGAATCGATCAATCACCCACCGATTCCAGCGGACACCAAACTGATATTGGTCTGAATATGCTTGATATGATGAATTTGCCCGATGACCTGCAAAAACTCGTCAACTGGATGATGCGTCAAAAAAACGTGACCTTGCCGGAAGTGGCAGCTCACACTGGCGAAAGTGAGGAAGTTGCCCGCACCCAGTTAGAAGCTCTAGTCGCTCAAGGCGTTGTGCAAGAACTAGAAGAGGGAGAAACACTCCGCTACCGACCTCGCCTTGCCTCTAAACAGCGAAGCAAGCTATCTACAAATATCTGGCAGAACCTGGAGTGAGTAAACGAAATAAGCGTCTATCAAGCTGTGGGAATTAGCCTAAATGCAAGTTTCTATTACCTTGATAAGGTTGTAATCCTATTTGGGTTGTGAGGCGCTAGATTAACACTTCTTCCAGCCCCTCCCTAACGCTTGAAAAAAGAGCAGATGAGAATCTATATGTTGCAACCAAAAGACAAAATGGTCTCACGGGGTGACAACCCCGTCAAAATATGCGTAAAATCAAGGACATAGCCCTCAGACCTCTCTGAAAAAATGGCAGCTTGTTACATCTTATTACCATTAATTCATGAACAATATCCTGGCAAAATTCCATTCCCATTACCCAAGATTGACCGTATAATCCAATCCAAAAACTACTGTGTCGGCGCTGTGAGCGCTTCAATTCGGTAAGCCGACCAATATATTTTTGTATTCCCATGCGTTTGATTTTTTTACCTTGGAATACAGCACAAGTGTAAGCCAGAGCAATCAAGAGAATTAAGTTTTTTAAACGGTGATTATTAGCGTGGCTCTTCTCTAAATTATAACCACCTGTCTTACAATCTTTGAACATAGCTTCAATCCCACTGCGGCATTTGAAAGCAGCAATCGCTTGCTGTGAACTCCCTAAATTAGTTAAGAGATACCAACCCTCATCTTCACCCTTACCCCGATATTTACGTCGCCAATAACCTGCAACATTAAACTGACCAAACCCTTTTTGTTTCGTCACTTTAACGTCAGGGAGGAAAAAGCTAGTTCCGGGTAATAATCCTAATCCTGATAGGCGGGTATATTCTTTATCTTCTTGCTGGATATAACGCTCTTGTTTTACCCTAACAACAAACTTCACTTGTTGTTCACACAGCCAGCTACCCAGCTTAACGCTACCAAATTCGCGGTCGCCTAAGATGATAATTTCGTAATCTTTGAATAACTCTAAAACAGGTCGGATTAGAGACTTCTGGTCTTCAAGGTTACTACTCCCCTTTTTGTCCAACAGTTGCCAGTATAATGGGATAGCTAGCTTGTCCCAAATCAGACTAATTACAAAAACATTTTTGTCTCGCCACTGTGTGCGGTCAATCGTTATTTTAATTTGCTGAGTTTTCGGAAATTTTCTCTTTAAAATTTCTTGAACTAGCGGAAACCATAGAGTATCAATTTCTAAGCAAGATAATTTTAAAAATCTTTGTAAACTGCGCCTTCGGCTTTCAAACTGAATAGGATAAGGCATTAACGAAGCCAGCAATTCAATGCTGACTTGTTTTTGAGATTGCAAGAGGTATATCAAAATTTTTAGAGTCAAGTATTCGGTGTTTTTTAGTTGCTGTTGCAGATGAATTTGATAAAATTGAGGAAGCATTTTTAACAGATGGGGCTTTTTAACAAGAGTGACCCCATCTTTTTTTACCGCAACTTGGCTTCAGGAGCGCTTGCACTAGGCTTTTGACGGGGTTGTCACCCCGTGAGCAAAATGGTATAGCGTATAAGCCGCACGGTTCATTCCCCGCGCCCTTGAGTGGGCTTTCTCGATTGTTTTCTATTAAGGATGAAGAATCCTCTCACATATTGAGGTAAACCATGTCAAAAATTGTGTCCATCCACTCATTCCGGGGTGGCACCGGCAAATCAAATTCGACGGCGAATCTGGCAGCTTTAGTGGCTCGCTTTGGGTATCGCGTTGGTATCGTTGATACCGATATTCAATCGCCAGGAATTCACGTGCTTTTCGGTTTCGATGAGCAGAAGATGGTACACTCTCTCAATGACTACCTGTGGGGTCGCTGTTTAATTGAAGAAGCTGCTTATGATGTCACCTCAGTTTTAAGAAAAACTGGCGTTAAAGGCGGCAGCATTCATCTGATTCCTTCTAGTATCAAAGCAGGGGATATTACTAAAGTTCTGCGCGAGGGATTTGATTTTGGTCTCCTCAATGACGGTTTCCAAGAGATAATGGAAACCTTGAATCTGGATTACTTATTTATTGACACCCACCCAGGTCTTAACGAAGAAACTCTACTTTCTATTACTATCTCTGATATCTTGGTGCTAATTTTGCGTCCAGACCGCCAGGACTTTCAGGGGACTGCTGTAACGGTGGAAGTGGCTCGGAAATTACAGGTGCCTAAGATGTTACTGCTAGTAAATAAGGCACTACCCGTTTTGGATTTTGATGCCTTGAAGCAACAGGTAGAAAAAACCTACAATGCTCCGGTGGCCGGAATTTTGCCGCTTTCAGAAGAGATGATTCAAATGGCAAGCAGCGATCTCTTTTGCCTGCGGTTTCCAGATCATCCCTTGAGTAAGGTGATGGAAAAGGTTGCCAAGATGATTATGGCTTAATAGGTAATTGTTAGTGCAACCGAAAAAACAACTGATTTGTAGGGACGGGTTTGACAAAATATTGGTGATTAGCTAAGCATATTGATAAACTCCCCTACACTATGGACTTTTGCTAATTTAATTAATTGCCCGTAACCATTCGCAAAATAGTTTGGGGAAGTTGGGTTATCTGCTGCCAAAGGTCTTGGGGGTCAATGCCAAAGAAGAGTTGTAAAACGAGAACAACTGCCGCAATTAAAATGGCTGTGCCGATGCTGGCTTTCACTACCTTAATGAGTAAGGTGAAGACTAACCAGGATACAATGAGTGCGGCAATTAGAATGATTAAATCTACTGGCATGGACGTTACTCTCAAAGGTATTCATCAGGCTGGAGAATTTTGACAAGGTAACAGAATCTTTGCTTTGCTAGCTCGAAAATACAGAGATAGTTTTCGTGAAGTCACCTTTGCGAACTTCATTTACCAGGCTTCAAGCTTTAGTCTGTAGGAAACTTGCTTTTAATTCCCGATCGCCTGTCTAATTTTCCCCGAAATAGCGATACTTTTACTTTGATTTACTCTCCACCGGGCATATAAAGCAGACGCCATTGCCCTTTTACTGTGCCAAAGACGGCTTGATATTCAAGGGGAGAATAAGCAAAGCGATTGGACATGTAGCCCGGTTTTCCATTTGGCAAAATTACCGCAGTCCACCCGTTGATGGAACTGTAATCTTCGCCTCGTTGCGCCCGTTCTCTGGCCCGTTGTTCTTCGATTTGACGATTGACTTTGACGACTTCGTTTGAGAGTAAGCCGACTACTGGACTCTCTAGGCTGGGTTGCGATCGCGCATTCACATTTTCACCCACAATGATGACGCGGCTTAATTCGTAGGAAACGCCATCGGCAGAATTCGGTGCGGGATACTGTTGAGCAAAATCGCGCGGTACGGTGCTACAAATCCAACCTGGAGATTGGGGGTCAACGTCCGGTTGCCCCTGGTTAATGGTTTGAAAACAACCGGCAGCTAGGGCTTTTTCTAGCCATCCCCAGATTGGGGCATTGTGATTTTCTAGCTTTAAATCGGGGAGGGTGCTGATGCCGTGACCAATGCCAATTTGGTTGGGGGGCAAAATGGATTGCAGAAACTCAGCATCGCGCGATCGCACTGCTTCCCGCAACTGTTGCCGAAATTGAGCGAAGTCACTTTCTGGGTTTACTTCATCTACCAGAACGATGCGTTGATGGGGAAAGTCATCCAGCTTTGGCTGTATTGCCACATCCGTTTGAGTCTTTATCTGTGGCGTTGTGGCTTCAACTGCATCGTTGTTGGTTTTAACGGTGGAAGCGATCGCAGTTGCTTCTGGGATCGAAGTTGATTCCGGTATATTTGTTTCTATGCTTTGTTGGTTCTGTGCGCCAGTTTGGCGACCGGCTGTTGCTAGAGTGGCACCAGTAATTGCCGAAATCGCAACTGCCCCCATAATCAAAAAGTATATTTTTTTCATAACTAATGCCGATAACGTCTTTTTGTTACCTACAGTTGAGACGCTAGGATTTCAGGCAAAGTTATTAAATTTTTGTTTTTAAATATGTAAATATGCCGGGAGGCTGATGATTGGCACTCCCAGCAAAGGTCGTATATTATTTCTCTTCTACATACATTGGAGGCTCAATCGCAAAATTGTTTAGCTGCCCCGCTTCATCCAGGATGTAACCCTCGGTCGTATCTAAACCAGTTCCTTCTTCTTGTTCTCTAGCTGCTTCAACTTGGTGTTTATTCAGCTCTTTGTCCACATTAGATGGAATCACCGCATCTGCTGCATTCACGCCCAATACTGATTGCGATAATTGAACTCCAATGTGGTTGTTTCCTGGTGCCCCTCTTCCCGGTTCTGCTTCGCTGGGATCTTCTGGCAATACTGGATTTTGTTCGTCGCTCATGAATTTTTCTCCTATGTTATTTTAAGTTGAGCGTAGTCTGTTTATTACGATGTTTCTATTTATGAAGGTAGCTTAGTTAGTATCGCTCTTTACTCTTTCGCGGGTATTAAATTGGTAAAGGCAAAGGTAGAGAGCGCAGCAGCATTGTTTGATAGCCAGAGGCTTGGCTTGACGCTGGATAGGCGAGATTTCCTCTGACACGGAAAAGACGCGATCGCATTGAACTCCTCTCAGCACGTCGGTAATTATAGGGAAATCGCAGCCAGAACCAAGCTTAATCCTTTCACAGTAAAATAAATTTAAAAAATCCATCTTAGTGCGGATATATCGGTAAGCACAATGAATAGGATTAGCAAATCTGATTGTTCTAAGAAATCGGGTTTGGGGTACTGTAACGCAATTTTCAGTTTATTTCGCTCGTTTTGCAGAAATTGTCTTTCAATTTTCCGGTTTTATAATAAACACGCTAGTAAACAACTCCTTTCATGGCATCAATCGCCCGCAAAAACCTATTTGAGGATATTCCCCGCTTCCTGGCAGCTCAGGCGGGGATTATGTTTGCAGTTAGCTTAGTCACTATTCAAACGGGTATTTTCAATGGATTTACTCGCGCTACGACTTTGCTAATCGACAATTCCAATGCTGATATCTGGGTATCCTCAGCGGATATGATTCACATGGAGCTGACACTACCCATACCCGCGCAGCGAGTTGTTGAGGCTCGACGGGTAGAAGGCGTAGAACAAGCTGAACCGCTGATTGTCCAAGCATCTTTGTGGCGAGATTCTCGGAACAAGATTTCACCGATGAGAATCATCGGATTCAATCCAGCCGGAGAATTATTTAGTCCAGGGAAAGTTATTCAAGGAAGTTTGAGTGCCTTAAAGCAGCCTTACACGGTGATGCTGGATAAATCTAATTTGCGTCCTTTGAACATCAAACAAATTGGCGATGTTGCTGAAGTTGGCTCATTTAAGGCACAGTTAGTTGCTCTGACGCAAGACACTCAATCAATTACATCGAATACTTTTTTGTTCACCTCGTTGGAGACTGCCAACGCTTACGCAAATTCCCGCGTAACGACGAGTTTAAACTGCAAGCTCCAATCGGGTGACATAAAGTGTACCAGTGCGTCGGCGAGTTTTAATAACCCACCCGCTGCGAATAATCTGTCTGCTCCTGCACCCCAGAAATTAACTCCTACTGATTTAATCACTTATGTATTGGTGCAGGCAAAGCCCGGTCAAGATTTACAGCAACTCAAGAAAAAGTTAGAAGCAGCACTACCAGATACCCGCGCTTATACGAAGGCTGAAATGGCATCGCAGACGCGGGTTTTCTGGCAGCAGCGCACGGGAATTGGGTTTATTTTGGGCTTGGGTGCCGTTGTTGGCATTATTATCGGGATGGCGATCGCAGGTCAGATCCTCTACGCTTCTGTATCTGACCACTTAAAGGAGTATGGTACGCTCAAGGCGATGGGAGCTTCTGATTGGAAGATTTACGGTGTGATTGTCGAGCAGGCGCTCTGGATGGCGGTTCTGGGCTATATTCCCAGCATGGTTCTTTGCCAGGGGTTGGGAGCTTGGACGTTTGCTACTCAGGGAATCATCATTTTAATCACGCCTGGAAGTGCGATCGCCATCTTTGGGATTACGACTCTGATGTGTGTTGGTTCAGCTATCTTCGCTATCCAAAGAGTGACTCGTGTCGATCCGGCTATTGTTTTTAAGGCATGATTTCAGAATTTTGCCGCTTTAGGATAATAGTCGATGGTTTTCAGGAACCTGATATACTCAATGACCATCAATAATAAATGTAGATGTCTGTTTTATCCTAACTGATAGTGAGTTGAACTTTATATTGGCAACAGGGCGGAACAATTAGAAATTAAAACATTATACAAACCTATTTTGGAAAGTGTGCGTACTTTAATTAGGTGAGTGTAATTCAATCTCACTTGAAACGGTGAGTGGATCAGGGTTCGTGCTACTAGGAGGCACAACTACTATTTAGTCCCTAATGTCAATCTCTATCAAATAGATTGATTCCTGCTCGCTGTTCAATAGTCGAACAGCTTTTATCTAGAGCCGGAGACATTAATGTTTGGTTTCTTCTTAAAGCCTGCATCTGATTCTTTCCTTCGATGCTTCCGTTGAAATTTTGTCCGGAGTATGGTTACTTAAGACAGATTGCATTTAGTAACTCGTTGTAGTTTAGACCTAACGAATAGAAATTTTGATGATTCTTTCCCAAAGCAACCGTACTCAATTTGCCAGTGTCCGAAATCTAGATGCTATTCCTTCTATGAGTTCGCTTCAGGCTCACAGAAAAGCCATTATCGGCATCGGAGTAGAAATGGTATTCCAGTCGGGAGGATCGCGTTTCCAAGCCCTTAAAAGAGTCAATCTGGAAATCTTCAAGGGCGATATTCAACTATTGATGGGGCCATCTGGATCGGGTAAAACGACCTTACTATCAATTTTGGCTGGGATTTTGACGCCGACTGCTGGCAGTGTACACTTGCTGGGGGAAGAGATTACAAGGATGTCTCGGAGCCAGTTAGCAAAGTTCAGACTGGAAAATATTGGCTTTATTTTTCAAGGATTTAACTTGTTTCCGGCGCTGACTGCGGCTGAGAATATAGAAGTAGCGCTGAATCTGAAAGGGATTCGGGGACGAATGGCACGGCAACAAGCACAAATTTTGCTAGAACAGGTGGGATTGGCGGATAAGGCGAAAAATTTACCCCGCGATTTATCTGGGGGACAAAAACAACGGGTAGCGATCGCTCGTGCTTTAGCTGGCAATCCTCAGTTGATTATGGCAGATGAGCCTACGGCGGCTTTAGATTCTCACTCCGGACACGCTGTGATTGAGTTACTGCGTCAGCTCGCGAAGGAAGGCGGTTGCACGGTTCTGATGGTGACACACGATAGTCGAATTATGGATGTTGCCGATCGAGTGTTGCATCTAGAAGATGGAAGGTTGAAGGCATAACATCTAATTTGTGAATCGGGTCATTGATAGTTTGTTGCTGTTTGAGAATGGAGAAGTGGAAATGAAATTAGGCGTGCCTTCTTTCCAATTCCCCATTCCTTTTAAGAATTATGAGAGCGATCGCAACTTTAGATGAGAAGGCAGCTGAGGTTGGATGCGATCGCTTTCAACCAAGTAGTGTCCCTGATGCGATCGCCTTAAATATTATTTCCTGGGAAAAACTCTTTGACGACTGCGGCAACTCCCAACGCCGCAGCTGCTACAGCGCCCCATTTAACCGGTGGATTCTTATCCAGCCAGTCAGTAAAGGAGGGAATCGTTAGATTGCCAAAATCTCCTTCTACTTTGTCATGGCTGAGAATCGGCTCGTAAAGATTATCTGGCGCATCTTCAGACTTTGGCTCGTTGGTTTTCTGAAAATTGAAGCCGATGAGAACCAAAATTTGATCCACCAGTCCCGGTGAGATGCGCTGAACCACATCTAACAGCTTGCCCACATCCCCCACAATAAAGTCACGAGTGGGGTGTTCGGCTACGTAGAGGATCGCATCAGCAACAAGGTTCGGCTCATAGTACGGCGGTATTCCCGTCGGCTTGACGCCTAATTTCGTGCGACCGTTGTTGTAGAAGGGCGTGTTGATCACGGATGGCTTCACACTCGTCACACTGATGGGGATTCCCTCATGTTGCAGCTCGACGCGCAGAGATTCTAGAAAGCCCTCAACCCCGTGCTTTGCTGAGGAGTAGGCACTCTGGAGGGGTAATGAACGCCTGCCTTCCATTGAAGAGATGTGGATCAGCGCCCCGCGTCCTTCACGCTTGAGATGAGGTAGCGCCGCCATTGCTCCGTATACCTGCCCCATCAGGCTGATATCGATAATCCGCTTAAACTCTTCCGGTGTTGTATTGTCGAAAGTGGCGAAAACGCCCGTGGCGGGGCAATGCACCCAGGTATCGAGTCGCCCGTATACCTGCACAGCTTTATCTGCGATCGCTTTTACTTGCTCGAAATCCGTGACATCAGCAACGACTGCGACTGCTTCACCGCCTTGTTGCTGTATCTCATCCACCAAAGACTTTAACCCTGGTTCGCTGCGAGCTGAGACGACTACTTTTGCGCCTCGGTGGGCAAACTGCAAAGCTGTCTCGCGCCCGATGCCGCTAGAAGCGCCAACGACGGCGACGACTTGCTCTGTGATTGGCTTTAATTGCATTGTTGCTCATCCTTTTATTAAAGTTGCTGACGACAAACCATTCACCTTTGCAGCTCAATTGCATCCAGGAACGTTGCCTTAGTTGTCGAATGTTAAGTTCTATTAACTAAATTAATCGACTCACGGCGGGTTACATCAGTCTCAGGGTTGACCTCAAGGTTGACAATGGGGATGGGAGTAGCGCCCTTTGCCTAGATTTTGCGATCGCAGGGTAGCCCACTTTTACAGAAGTCAGCCCCAAATTCGTGCAGGCGATCCACGAGTGGATTTTCCAAAATGAGAAAAAAAGAAAACAATTTATTTAGAGCCAATACAGAAGCAAGAAGGAGGGAGCAAATTTTATACCAGAGCGATAATAGACTAGAAAATATAAGCGAGTTAATACTTTAATAACTTTATGAACACAACAACAATTACTTTACCTTCTACCCTCAAATTAACGATTGACTTGACAGACGAGCAGTTTTTCCAGTCATGTCAGAACAATCGGGATTTAAGATTTGAGCGCACAGCATCGGGAGAATTAATCATTATGCCCCCTACAGGTAGCGAAACTGGAAATCGTAATATCGATTTATCGTATCAACTCCAAGCTTGGAGCCGACAGAGCAATCTAGGGCTTACCTTCGACTCTTCGAGTGGCTTCAAACTGCCGAATGGAGCAGCTCGTTCACCTGATTCGTCTTGGGTAAGACGCGTTAGCGAAGCGGCTCCGGAGGAGCGTCGCTGGGATGCTTTAACCTCTGAAGAACAACAGGGATTTGTGCCGCTATGTCCTGATTTTGTGGTTGAGTTACTTTCTCCTAGCGATTCAGTGAAAATCGCACAAGCGAAAATGAGAGAGTATATGGAAAATGGCGCTCGATTGGGTTGGTTAATTAACCGGAAAAACCAGCGAGTAGAAATCTATCGCCAAGGTCAGGATGTGGAAATTCTAGAAAATCCGGCAAATTTATCAGGAGAAGATGTGTTTCCTGGATTTGTATTAGATTTAAAACAAATTATGTAGTTTTAGACAAGGTCGTGCAGTTTTAGTGGGAAAGCGATCGCAGTCGTATGTGAATAAATGTGATCAACAGCCGTGAGTGTTTACAGGCGATCGCAAAAAGTCTTGTAAAATCTTGCCATTCGATATAATGAACAGATGTTGGACTTTAATTCCCTCTCTGAGTTTTCACGCGCCCACTGTATCGCCATTTGCGCGTTTCTGGTTCCAGCCAACTTGGGTGCTACCATCTGGACAATGATTCTGGCTGCACTCTGTCGCCCTCAAGTTCAGGTGTGGCGGAGTGCTGGAGTGGCAACCGTCTTTGCTCTGGTGATGGTGCTACACGTCTTTACTTGGTTCCAGGTTGGGGTAGTGCTGCCTCCCACCTATATCCTGCTATGTTTGGGAAGCACCTGCCTGGTCATGAATATTCTAGCGATCGCCTACAACTACAATACAGTTGTCCTCCGCAAACGCTACCCTAATGCTTCTAGCGCTATCAACCACCCCTGAAACAGCTTCATGTCGTCAGTATTGCCTCGCCTTTGGTTTGATGCTTGTAGTAACAACGTTAGGCAATGCTGGCTTCTGATGGATGTGCGCTCACACAGATATCATCCCAGGTTTTGTTAACAAAGATATTTTGTAGCTTGCTAGCCAAACTCCAGGTACTCATCAAAGATTAGTTTATACCTGTGGATTGAATGGCGATCTTAACCAACTGGCAGTAGTTGCTTAACTTTTTATAGCTCCATTTATTACTTAATGATGACTCATGGTTAATTGCTAAGTGTTGAAAAGCAATTAGCCATTTGTTGTTTTTTGTTCAGAAAAACAGTGTTTTTTAAAAGTCTGTAAAAACACCTTAGAAAATTATAAATAAATGTAAATGCTTGTCAATGCCTTTGGGTATAATTCTCTTGATAGATCACAAAAGCATAGAGGATGAATTAGCTTTGTTATAGTTATCACCGAGAAAACTATGCTAATTTCATCCAGGCCAGTAAAAGATGTATTCTATTGCCCAGAAGAATCTAATTTTTATTCTCAATGTTTAGAAAGTTTAGTTTTAAATGAGGGCGCTCATGGTAAAACTATTATCGAATTTGGTTCAGGAGATGGAACCCCAGTCATTAACTCCTTAATGAGAACCAGATTTGATGGAATTATACATGGCTTTGAACTCAATGACTTAGCCTGGAAAACTGCTAAATCAAATATTCAGGAATACGAACTTAGCGCCCAATATATCATCCACAATACTTCTTTCTTTGAGGCATCTCTTCCCAAGGCCGATTATCTGATCTCAAATCCACCATACCTTCCAGCGCCAGATGAGAATATTTATCAACCCCTGTTACATGGGGGTACAGATGGGTCTAAAATTGCCAAACGGCTTTTATCTTTAGATTATGAAAACGTCTTACTAATGCTCTCTAGTTATTCTAATCCGGAGGGCTTTATTAATTATGCAATCATGCAAGGCTACTCGATTGCTAATTTTATCGTCTCCCCTCTAAACTTTGGTTATTACAGTTGTGAGCCAAAGGTTAAAAACACAATTAGAGAGTTGCGAGAAAAGAAAATGGCTTTTTACTCAGCGAACATCTATCTTTTAGCAGGTGTTTTGTTTAGGAAGCAGCAGAAATGTCAAGTGGATTTATCTACTGAGCTGATTCAGATCATGACATCTTTGTAAAAGCTTGAACAGGGAGGGGGAGAGCGATCGCTAAAGAATCTTTCCTAAACCCAAAAGCCACTTTAGACGGGAACGAATCAAGGGTATTGAGAAGTTAACAGTTCTCAGTGCCCTATTCTTATTGTTTAATTTCTAACTAAAACTAGAAAAACTCAAATTTATTCTCGTTCTCTAGGTTGAACCCTGAGAACGAGAATGGAAGACGACTGACTGTTAACAAGTCGGCAAGTATTTTAGGCAAAATGTATTTTATTGATTGGCCTCTCGATCGGCTTCTCTTGCCGAACGCGCGATCGCTACACCAGCGCGATCGCCCATTAGCTTCTCTTGGTCATATCCCAGGACAATTTCCCAAGCATCATTTGGGTACTTGTCAACCAACGGCATCGCCACATCATCTAACATCCATTGACCGTGACGTTCGTCTTCCCGAATGTGCAGTTCCCAGTAACCCATTGCTGCATCAGAAAGGTTCAACCGTTGCGCTGCGGCTAGATAGGTTTTGTATGCCGCAGGACCTGCCACTTCAAAATAAGTCAATCCACCGCAGTAACGCAAGAAATAAATTTTGCGCTCAGTAACGAGAAAGTTATGATTAGCGCAGGCTAGCACTTCCCAAGGTACTAAATCGAAGTAGCCCTCTGGCTCTGTGTTCATGCCAAACTCGTCAAGCATCTGGGCAAAAAAGGTAGAGTGCTTGCGGGAAAGGCGACCGTTGCCGTACTCTTCCAACAACACTTTGACGAGGGTACATTGTACTGCGTTGGCGGTGCCTCCCAGAATGCGCGACAGGCGGCTGCCTTCAACTAAGCCATCAAAGGAACCAATTGCCAAGATTCGGCGATAACCAGCCTCTGTTGTCTGCTCCCGCAAGTAGCGACTACCTTCCGATAGGGGAGGATCTAAGTCGGCTGCACCACGCTCGCTCAGCGCTTGCTTGACATCGGCTGGGGAAAGTTTTTGGAGTGCTTCTACGTCAAAGTGTGCCAGTTCCCACTCCTGCCAAGCGGACTCGATTTGGTTACGAACTTTTTGCAACCAAATTGAGCGTTCGTTGGTGTAATGGCGCAGATCGTCATACCAAAACAGCTTGAGCCGATTGATGCGATACAGCACGCGCTGCAAAAATAGGTGTGCGGCTTCAACTGGCTCATCACCACTTCCTACCTTGTAAGCCGCCTCAATTGCGGTAGCGATCGCACTTTCAACGTCGCTTGCTAGTTCAGGCTGTGCAGCCAGCTTGTTGTCTAAATCTTCCATTTCGAGCAGTTTTACAAATTGCTGCTCAGATTCGTTGTAGTTTGTGGCTGTTCGTTGACTCGTTGCCGTATTTGTCGGTTGAAAATCAGTAATCGCGACCATAATTGCCCATGAATTCCGTCTTTGCACTTTTTTGATGCTAGTGCTGTCTGGTTGGAACAATTGTCGGTCTGTGGGGGGAACTTGCCACAGCCAAACGTATTTCTACCTAAATATATAGGTGTTTGAAGATTAACCACAAAGACACAAAGAAAACTTCGTACTTTCTTTGTGTCTTTGTGGTTCAACAAAACATTTTTGCTATGGCACTATGCGATCGCTGCCACCGCAGACAGTAATCCTTGGAACAACCCCATCCCATCCGTACCGCCTAAAATCGGATCTGAGGCGCGTTCTGGATGAGGCATCATTCCTAGCACGTTGCCTTTTTTATTGCAAATACCCGCAATATTATTTAAAGAGCCGTTATGATTCTCGCCGTGATAACGGAAGAGAATTTGCTGGTTGTCTTCCAGCTTTGCCAAAGTAGCGGCATCAGCGTAGTAGCGCCCCTCACCGTGGGCAATCGGGAGGGTAATGACTTGTCCGGTAGAATAGGCTTGCGTCCAAGGGAGATGGGTGCGTTCGACTTTCAGGGGAATGCGATCGCAAATAAAATGCAACTCTTGATTGCGGGTAAGCGCCCCTGGCAAGAGTCCCGCCTCTGTTAGCACCTGAAACCCGTTGCAGATACCCAAGACAAACTTCCCTTGCTGGGCGTGTTTAATCGTTGCTTGCATCACCGGAGAGAAACGAGCGATCGCGCCACAGCGCAGATAATCGCCGTAGCTGAAGCCACCCGGAATCACTACCACATCGAGATCGGAAATATCCGTGTCTTCATGCCAAACCATGCGCGTCGGCTGATGTAGCAAATCGCGAGTCACATAGGCGACATCGCGATCGCAATTAGAACCCGGAAACACAACAACCCCAAATTTCATATTGCTAATCGCTAATGGAAGACTGGCTAGCCAGAAGTCATCAGTAGCGATTGGTTCTTCACAAATGACCCATCGCTACTAACTACCAACTACCTAGCCCCTATTATCCTAAAAGAATATCTCCGTCTCTATCTGACCCGACATCTCAGTTAGGTCAAACCGATAGTTTTCGGTTACCGGATTCGTTAACAACTGATCGCACATCCGATCTAATTGATGCCGCGCCTCATCCTCACTCTCTGCCATCAGAGTCAGTTCAATATACTTTCCGATTCGCACCTGCTCAACATTGGCATATCCCATATGCCCCAACCCAGACTGTACCGCCGTGCCTGCTGGGTCTAAAACTGAAGGGCGCAGAGTCACGTAGATTTTCGCTTGATATTTCCGATTCACAGCCATTCCTATAAATTATTCCCTTAGATAGGTGATATTTGTTTTATTCTAAGGGGGGAAGGGTGTGAGCTGCGTGAAGTTCTCGCAATTTAAGCTGGAAAGAGATAAAGGTATCAGCGACAACCTGAAACATATTAAGGATATCTAGCAAAACTGAAGACCATGAAAGCCCAACGCACCCGCAGTCAAGAGCGTATTTTGAATCTGCTCAAGACGATGAACCGAGCTGTCTCAGCTCAAGATATTTATGTAGAACTTCGCAATCGTAGCCAAAGCATGGGACTAGCAACCGTCTATCGTTCCCTGGAAGCCTTAAAACTGGATGGTGTCGTCCAGGTACGGACATTGGCAAGTGGCGAATCGCTCTACAGTTCCGTGCAACAAGACAAGCACCACCTAACTTGTTTGCAGTGCGGAGACTCGATTCCCATCAATCAATGTCCAGTCCATGAGTTGGAGAGCCAGCTGCAACAATCGCACTCGTTTAAAATTTTCTACCATACTCTGGAGTTTTTTGGACTGTGCGATCGCTGCTGTGTTGCTCAAGTTGCTAGCGATGCCCTGGATTAACTGTCCTCATCTAAATCTAAAAATTGAGCTTGGTTCGTGTCTCCGACAATCGAGCGAATGCCTTCCAACGTAGCTGGGATAGTGCGCGGATCCATAAACATCACCTTGCTGCTACCGCTCTTGCCAATCGCCATCCCCATTTCCAGATAATTCTGAGCCAGTAGGTACTGGAGAGCTTCCTGAGCATTGGGGTCAGTTTTGAGCGTTTTAGAAATCACTTGCAGCGCTTCAGCAGTAGCCTGAGCCTTGAGAACTTGCTGCTGCCGTTCCGCCTGCGCTTTGAGAACAATCGTCTTTTGTTGCCCTTCTGCCTCCAGAATGGCGGATTTTTGACGGGCTTCTGCCTCCAGAACTTGCGCCTCAGCCTTCCCTTTAGCAGAGTTCACGGCTGATTCGCGTTCGCCCTCAGAGGTGAGAATTGCCGCCCGCTTGCGACGTTCCGCCGACATTTGCAATTCCATCGATTCTTGCACAGCCTTGGAGGGAACGATATCTCGCAGTTCTACCCGTGTCACCTTCACTCCCCAAGGATCGGTAGATTCGTCCAGTTCTCTGAGCAAAAGTTCGTTAATTTGAGTCCGGGCAGTAAAGGTTTCATCCAGTTCCAGTTTGCCCATTTCCGAGCGAATCTGCGTCAGCACCAAATTCACCATTGCTGACTGGAGATTTTCCACTTTGTAGTAGGCTTTCTCCAAATCCAGAATGCGCCAGTACACGACAGCATCAGCGGTAATCGAAACGTTGTCGCGGGTAATACATTGTTGGGGAGGAATATCGAGAACTCTTTCCCGGACGGTTGCTTGGTAAGCGACTCTTTCGTAAACCGGGATCACGAAATTCAAACCGGGTTTGAGTTTTTTGCCGCTATATTTACCTAAAGTTTCGACTAAAGCTTCGTTTCCTTGCGTAACCACTTTGACGCCTGAGAGGGCAGATCCGCCTAAAACTAAAGCGATTAATAACCCAAAAAATCCTTCCATTGTGAACCTCGTTTTTACAATATCGCAGATTGATAAACCCTAAAATTAGGATTTCAATAGGTGTTCTGGAAGCACGATGAGAGTTGTGCCTTCCCGTCTGACGACGTACACTCTTTGATTGGGAGCGATCGCCAGTTTCTCATCTTCACAGCGTGCCTTCCAAGAATTTCCTTCGTAGAGTACCCGCCCCATCTCTCCTGGCAAAATCTTTGTTAAAGTCTGACCCTCGGTGGCATCTTCAATCGAAGATACCTTTCGTCTTGGCATCAAGCGATGACCCAGGTAAACGAAAGCAATTGAAAACACTAACCAAAGCACCACCTGTAAAGCCGCCGGTAATGGGAGCAGCATGACTAACAGTGCCACCACGAAGGCGCTGATTCCCATCATGAAAGCAGTAAAAGCTGTTGGTACAACTAGCTCTATCGAGCAAAGGATCGCTCCTACCAGTAACCACAACAAAGTTGGGCTGAATCCCAAAGGCTGGAGCGCCAGCTGGATGAGAAAAAGAGAATCCAACAACCCTGCTAGAAACCAAATCGTCATAAAACTCAATCCCTTCTTGATATCCCGGTAAGGATAGTTATCAAGGTAAGATGAACTATTCCAATGAAAGCCAGTTAGGATTGGGAAGGCATCTTGCCTTTCTGTTTACTACAACATTTCAGCTATAAATTTCCCAGAAACCAGTGGAATTTTTCCTTAAGAATCTCTTGGAAGCTTTTTTATAAAAATTTCGGTTTATGAACAGTTCCCAGTTGAAGAGCGATCGCTATCTTTGGGCAACTGGCTCAGTTGCTGCAACGATCCCGGTCGGAGAATTCGTGCAAGACAGATATCAAGTTGTTGCACCTCAAGTTTGGCTCGATACTCAACCGACACAGCCGCCTCAGATCCCCGAACAGTTCCCGGAAAATCTTTACCCTTACCTGCGCTTATATCCCCAGCGGTTTCATCTCCCCGAAGTCTATGGATATGCAGCAGTGGGAAATTCTCCATCCCCGACTGAGATTCTGTTGCTAGAAAATGTCCCGATGGATGCCACGGGCAAGCTATTTCCTTCCATTTTGGACGCTTTGCCCCAAGCATCGGCAGTCCGCCAGATTTACTGGCTCTGGCAAATTCTGGAACTTTGGACGCCGCTGGCGGAATTTGGGGTAGCTTCTAGCCTTTTAGTTGCGGACAATCTCCGAGTTGAAGGGTGGCGGTTGCGGCTGTTAGAACTTTACGCCGACCCAGTCACCGACCCAGAGATGGAAGTTGCCCATACAAACAATGGGAATGGGATCTCTGACCACAGGCAAGTTGGAGGAAGTCGGCGGGAAGAGAAAAAATTTCTGCCTCTCACCTTGAGCCTTGAGCCTTTTGCCGCTCACGCCTTAGCGGAACCGACCGGGGATCAAATGGTCGCGGGGTTTGGCCCAAGTCTCCGGGATCTGGGTCTTGTTATCGCGAGTTGGTGCAGATTAATCCAGGCATCAGCGGTGACGCCACTTTTAGAAATTTGCGAACTGATGCAAGCCGAAGATGCGACCGAAAGCGCGATCGCCGAACGGCTAAATCAGCTATTACTGGAGCAGGCAGCTGAACTCCCCTTGCGCTTGCGGGTTGCCGGTGCCACAGATACGGGTCCTCAACATGACCACAACGAAGACACCTGCTATCCCACGGCGCGGGATTTGCTAGCCGCAGACTTCACCCAAACAACTGACCCGCTGATTCCCCACTTGAGCATCGTTTGCGATGGGATTGGTGGTCATGAAGGCGGGGAAGTTGCCAGCCAGCTAGCAGTACAATCCCTGAAACTGCAAGTGCGGGCACTTTTAGTTGAAGTGGCAGAGCAAACGGAAATCGTGCCACCGGAACTGGTGAAAGAGCAACTCGCAGCAAGTATCCGGGTAGTCAATAACCTCATTTGTGCCCGCAATGACGAACAAGGACGAGAGTCTAGGCGGCGGATGGGAACGACGCTGGTGATGGCTCTCCAGCTGCCCCAGAAGGTGACGACGGCTAACTCTGGTGTGGGGAATGCCCACGAACTCTATATCGCCCATGTTGGGGATAGCCGCGCCTACTGGATTACCCCCCATTCTTGCCAGCTGCTGACCGTAGACGATGACGTTGCTGCCAGGGAAGTGCGAATGGGGCGCAGTCTCTACCGGGAGGCGTTACAGCGACCCGATGCCGGGGCCCTCACTCAAGCGCTAGGCACGCGGGATGCCGAGTTTCTTCGTCCGAATGTGCAACGCTTCATTGTGGAAGAAGACGGACTGCTGCTGCTGTGTTCTGATGGTCTGAGCGACAATAACTGGGTTGAGCGTTCCTGGGTAGATTATGTGGAGCCGGTGCTTCAGGCTAAAATTCCCCTGGAGGCGGCAGTACAGTCCTGGATTGACTTAGCGAATCAGAAGAACGGTCACGATAATACTTCAGTCGTGATTACTTACTGCCGCGTTTCCCCAGAGTATCCGGTGCTACTCAATTTTGGCGAGATCGGGAATCTCACCTTGATGCCGAAAGCTAGTCTGCAAGCTGAAGCTGAAGACGTGAAGTATGCTGAAGCGGTGCCAGTGGAAATCGTTCCGGCAAAGCCAAACCGACTGCGTCGAGGGAAAGGGTTGGTCGTCGCATTGGGAGTCTTCCTCCTACTGCTAGGGGGCAGTGCGGCTGGGTTATATGCTTGGTGGAAATACAATCCTCAAGGGTTCCAGCAAATACGCGATCGCTTGTTCAACCCCGCACCGTTGCCCGTTCCAGTCCCCGAAACCCCATCTCCCGCTTCGATGCCACCATCACCGCAAAACTCTCCATCTCCATCCACAGAAGTGCCGTCACCTCCCGAAAATTCAGCGTCACCAGTTCCCTCAGTACCCCCTCCCGAAAATTCAGCGCCAGTTCCGTCAGCACCCCCTCCAAGTCCATAAAGAGGAAGTTACCGTCCTGTGCAAGAATATTAAGGTTGTTCACAATAGCACAATGCTTGGGTACTGGTAAGAGCCAAGCGTCTTGATAGGCAACGCTCCCAGCTCACCACGCTTGGTGGAAGCAGTTATTCCTCAAAAGAAGGCTGCACCAGTTTGACTCAGATACCCAACCGGAGATCAAGAAATGAAAGTAGGCGATCGCGTCCGCGTTATCAAATCTGTGATTGTTTACCACCATCCTGAAAATAAGGGTAAGCCTTTTGATGTCAAGGATCGGGAAGGAGAAGTGGTCTCAATCATTCACGAATGGCAAGGCAGACCCGTCAGCGCCAACCTTCCAGTTTTTGTCCAGTTTGACAAAAAATTTAAAGGTCACTTCCGCGAGGATGAGCTAGAAACTCTAAATTAGGCTCATGGTCAATGGCTCATATTCGCGATTAGCTATGAGCCATTGACCATGAGCCATTGACTATCATCGCCTACCGCGATTAAACCAGCCGAATATATTGATGTCACCCCGCATTCTCTGCAACTCTTGCCGGTTAGCTTCCGCTGTCATCTGATACCACTGGCAGTAACGCTCAAGTTCCTTTCGGTACTCGGCTTCCCGGTAAAAGTCATGAGTCATTTGGTAGGTGGCAAAGATGTCCGCTACGGGTGGAGGTGCTGGAATAAAGTGTGGGAATTCTTTTGGCATTTTTGAAGGTTGGAAGGTTGAAGGTTGGAAAAATAATCGCTTCAAACTACTGTCTAAACTTTTTAAAGCCAGCCTTTAAGGCGATAGATCCCTGTTCCAATGTATTCTTTTAACGCTCTGGTTGACCTGTGTAACCGCTCGGCATCTGGTAAAACATTTAGGATTCGAGCTTGCAGGCTCCTGTTGGATTCGAGAAAGTCTGCTTCTGTCACCAAAAAGTCGGTGGGTGCGGGAATGGCTTGAATTCCCTGACGCTTGAAAATCAGGAGCGATCGCGGCATATGCATTGCCGAAGTCACTAATAATACTCGGCGAATCCCCTGCTTTTCTAAAATTTGCCGCACATTCACCGCATTTTCATAAGTGTTTAAAGAGCTAGGATCTTGAAGAATGGCAGATTTAGGGACGCCTAATGTTTCTAAAATTACAGCCATATCCGCAGATTCCGGTGCCCCACTGCCCCGCCAGTCGATGCGTCCGCCGCTAGCAATCACGACAGGAGCTTTGCCTTCGCGGTATAACTGGGCACCATAGAAGACGCGATCGCCTTCTTCGCTCAAATCTACACTCGGTCGAGGCGGCAAAGCCGATTTCGTGGCACCGCCCAAGATGACAATCGCCTCGGCAGTTGGGAGTTCAGAGGGTGGGAGATTTTGCCATTCTAGCGATCGCAATAACGAGTTCTCCACCCAGCCATTACTCCCCACCAGCAAGGCAATCAATGCCAAAACAATCGGCACCGCCGCCCAACGAGGGCGTTTCCACAGTAATACCAGTGCCACAATCATCAGCACGCAGGCAATTCCCAAGGGATAGATAAATAGCGGTAGCAGTTTTGAGAGAAACAAAAACATAGAACAAGGTAATTAGTAATTGCTATACCATTTCACCTTAAAGCCACTAAAAATCAATGCCTGGGCGTGTCTACGGACACGCCCAGTACGAGCCAAAATCTAAAATCCAGAATCTAAAATCCAAAATCTAAAAGAGGATAACTTCCTGTCTCCCCTTTTGCGCCCCTGCTTTTCATCCCCAGCAGAATTATTCTTCCCGGTTATCTTCTGTGTTGTCTTCCCGGCTATCTTCTGTGTTGTAGGCTGTATTGTTTTGTTGGTTATTTCCTAGGTTGCCCCGGTCGCGACGACCACTTAAGCCACGATATTGTTTTTTGGGTTTACCATAGCGTTTTCGGTTTGCCGAATTATTCCGATTCCGCCCATTGGAACCTTCTTTCGTCTCGTCTGAGCGTACCTGCCGGGGTTCATCTTTGGCTTTTGACCAGGCAACCACCCATGCCCCTGCAAAACCCCCAACCGCCCCTAGAAAGATGCTCAAGGGCACCCGATACCCCAGCATTACAAAGCAAATCAGAAAAAACAACCAGTACTTCAACCCAGCAGAGAACCCACTTGAGAGTCCCAGGGATCTGAACCCATTGCCTTTGTTCGTCATAAGTGTCTGGCTAATCCAAGAGTGGCTAACCGAAGAGTGGTTGAATCCTTCAATTAGCCACTTTTCGATTAGCTATTTAATTGTGACTCCCAATCCTGAGTCGTGTCTAAAGTTTTCACGTAGGCTTGTTCGGATTGAGTAAAAGGTTCAGCAGTGGCTTGTTGCTTCGCCAATAGGTCAACGGTAGCATCAGAAACATCACCAGTACGGGAGGCGAGACGATCCTGGCAAACTTCCATTGGTGCCGTGCAGTGGAGGATTTGCAAAGGGATTTGGTGAGCAGTGGCTTGAGCGATCGCATCTTCTCTCAACTTCTGCCGATCGTACTTCGCATCCAAAATCACCGACCAACCTTGGCTTGTCAGCATTATCCCCAATTCCAACAACCGGCTGTAAGTCTTCTGAGTCATCTCATCTGAATAAAGGTCGGCTCCTCCTGGTTGTTCCAAGGGAACGCCTCCTAAATGCTTCCGCAGCGCATCCGAACGGATGTGAATTGCCCCCAAGCGCCGCGCCTGGAGCCGCGCTACCGTACTCTTTCCAGAACCCGATAGACCAGACATCAAAAACAGCTTTCCTTGGCGAGAGGAGCCACTAACATTGGCATAAGCCGGAGACGGCGATCGCGTGTATTCCCACGCTAGTTGGTAATATTGGGCAGCAGTGGCGGCGGCTTTTTCCTTATCGGCTGCGGGAACAGCCGGATCGTTCAACAAGAAAGAAGTCACCTTCGCCCGTACATAAGCTTGACGGCTCAAGTACAAAGGCAACACCTGCAACCCCTCCCAATCTCCCATCTGCTCGACATAAGTATTCAAATAGGCATTGCCGAGGTCTGGACGCGATCGCGCATCCATATCCATCACTGCATAGGCAATGTCGAACATGACATCGACAAAGCGAAACGGCTCGTTAAATTCAATGCAATCAAATAGCAGAATCTTGTCTTGCCAGAGACAAATATTTCTCAGATGCAAATCTCCGTGGCATTCCCGAATCCAATTATTTTGAATTCTGCTTTTAAATAACTCCTCTCGCTCAGCAAAGAACGAGTCTGTATACTGCCTGGTTTCCTCGTAATGTTCCTGAGTTTGCGGCCCACCAATATAGTTTTCAGTTTGCCGATAATTTTCATCAATGGCATCCCGAACTTGAGCCACTTCACCAAATTTACGAATATAGTCATCTGTGTGCGCTTTTTCATGGAATTTGGCAACAACCCGTCCCAAATCCTCCATAAGTTTTTCCGTCAGCAAGTCTTGCTCAAACAGATTGCTGAATAAGCCATCTTGGGGAAACTGGCGCATTTTCAGCACATATTCCACCGGCTCGCCCGAGCCATTTAAATGAAATTGGTCGTCTGTCTGAGTAATGGGCAAAATTTCTAAATAAATTTCCGACGCACCGCGCTGATTCAGGCGGATTTCTTCATTACAAAAATGCTGCCTTAGCTCTAAGGTTGAATAGTTTAAAAAGCCAAAATTCATCGGCTTTTTAACTTTATAAACCAAATCACCCGTCAACAACACATAAGAAACGTGTGTTTGAATCAGCTCAATTGGTTGCGTCACCGGATGAGGATAAAAACTCGGCTGCAACATCTGCTGAATTAAAGGGGGAAAAGAAGCTTCTGTCATATTTTTTGCGTTCTATAGCGCGATCGCGCATGGCTTCACTAATGTGTCTTTACGGTTAAAAAAAAGCCAGGGGCTTAACCCCTGGTTTTCAAGGCAATGAGAAACAAACTGGCAAAAAGCCATCGTCTCATGCTTCAGATTCAGTTTCCGACTCAGTTTCTTGATCTTCAGCTTGGACTTGAGGTTGGAGGACACTTACAGTCACTTGATCTGGCTCACCAAGCGCTGTCACCCCAGGTGGCAAAACGAGTTCGCCGATATGCAATTTATCTCCAATATGCAAATTAGAGACATCAATCTCAATCGAATCAGGGATGCTTTCAGGCGCACACCGTACCTGAAGTTCGTTGAGTACGGGGTCTAATACGCCGCCTTCTTGCTTAACACCATAGGCTTCTCCTACATAATGCAGGGGCACTTGCACATCCAGATCGCCATGAGCCGCGACCGCAAAA
The DNA here is from genome assembly GCF_039961835.1 of Trichocoleus sp. ST-U1. NCBI lineage: Bacteria > Bacillati > Cyanobacteriota > Cyanophyceae > Leptolyngbyales > Trichocoleusaceae > Trichocoleus > Trichocoleus sp. ST-U1. The sequence continues at coordinate 79,524 of NZ_JAMPJZ010000009.1, read as the reverse complement.
AAGCTGAGGTGATACAGGGAGGTTCTTTTCCAAGGATGCGTCTGCACTTCTTTGAGCAGTGTTTTACCACTCCAAGAAATCTCAGGAATGTTGAGCTGAATCAAGGTGTTATTAACAGAGGCACCTTTGAGTAAGGTTTCAGCCTTTTTGGCTTCCAAAGTCAACTCAATGGATTCAGTTCCTTTGTGCCCGTATAGGACGGCTGGGACTAATCCACTGCGACGAAGGGCATTCGGCTTGCTCCCTTCAGGGCGCTTTTGACATTCAACTGTATGTTCCATCTTCGTTGTTTGTGAGTTGCTAATAGTGACTTGGTAATTGGCATCTTCATAAAAAATTAGAAATTAAAAATTAGAAAATCGTCTTTCTTCAATTTTTAATTTCTAACTTTTAATTTTTTCGCCTATTACCGATGTGATGTTACCGGCGTGCCATTGGCGTGCAATAGCGCCCGCTTGGGTCCGTGGATCGGATCTTCTACTATAATCGTTTGATCGCGGCTAGCACCGAGGGAGACGATCGCAATTGGGACATCCATTAGCTCTGCCAGGAACTTGAGATAATCCAACGCCTGCTGGGGTAAGTCTTCCAGGGTACGGCAGTCAGCAGTGGATTGTTTCCATCCGGGCAGAGTTTTGTAAACCGGTTGACAGCGGGAAAATTGACGAGAGTTGGTGGGGAAGTCTTCGGTGCGATCGCCATCAATTTCGTAGGCGACGCAGACGTTAATTTCCTCTAGTTCGTCGAGAACATCTAGTTTGGTAATCGCGAGACAGTCGAGACCGTTAATCCGCACGGCATAACGACCGATCACCGCATCAAACCATCCACAGCGGCGCTTGCGCCCTGTCGTGGTGCCAAATTCCGCCCCGCGATCGCACAACATTTCTCCGACGCTACCATTCTGTTCGGTGGGAAACGGCCCTTCTCCTACCCGCGTCGTGTATGCTTTCGCGACCCCAATCACGCGGTCGATCATCGTTGGTCCAACCCCAGCACCCACGCAAGCTCCCCCGGCGACTGGGTTTGAGGAGGTAACGTAAGGATAGGTTCCGTGATCTAAGTCTAAGAGCGTGCCTTGGGCACCCTCAAACAAAACATTGCGCCGTCGCCCAATCGCGTCGTAAATCTTTAGGGAACTATCCACGATATGCGGACGCAAACGCTCGGCGTACCCCAGGTACTGCTCGATCACGATTTCTGCATCCAAGGGCGGTAAGTTGTAAAGCTTTTCTAAAATGACGTTTTTATAATCGATCGTCCAGCGCACCTGCTCGCGCAACCCTTCGGTATCCATCAAGTCTAAAACCCGAATGCCGGTTCGCTCTGACTTATCTGCATAAGTGGGGCCAATCCCACGTCCGGTGGTACCGATTTTATAGCTACCGCGTCGCTCCTCGGATGCCTGGTCAATTAACCTGTGGTAAGGCATCGTGACGTGGGCATTCTGAGAAATCAGTAGATTACGGGTAGATATCTTCAGAGCTTCTAATTGATCCAGTTCTTCAATCAGAACCTGCGGATCGATGACCGTCCCACAACCAATAATGCACTCGGTGTCCGGATATAAAATTCCAGAGGGAATCAGGTGCAGTTTAAAGGTCTGATCCTCCACCACGACGGTGTGCCCAGCGTTGACACCCCCTTGGTAACGTACTACGACATCTGCTGATTTACTCAGTAAATCAGTTATCTTACCTTTGCCTTCATCGCCCCACTGGGCACCGATCACAACTACGTTAGCCAAGGGTTTATTAAAAGAGCTAGAGTTTTCACAAATTACAATTATTAACAGATGGTGCTACCGCTGTCAACTTCAGATTAACAATTCGCAGCTTCACATCTACAAGGGGCGCACCGCGCACCCTTAGCAACTAACAAGATAACAACTCCACAATTACTGGCAAGAGGTTCCTGTGTCTTTATATGCTGAATTACATCGCCATCTTGGCGGTTCTGTTGTGCCTCGCATTCTTTGGCGGTATTTCCATCGCAGCGATTCTGAGCTGGCTCAACGATTTCCGGATTACCCAGAGTTTGAAGAATTTTACACGCGACCCCGCAACACGCTGGATGAGTATCTAGAACTACATACGCTGGTGGAAAGTACGCAAACGGCAGAAACTTTGCCCTACTTCATTTATCGGCTGATTCGGGGTGCTTATATCTTTGAGAATTTGGCTTATTTGGAATTGCGATATACACCGTATCTGCGAACGTCCGAGCATTTAAGCCAATCAGAACGAATTGACCAAATGGCGACAATTGTGGATATTGTCGGCAAAGCCAGTCGGGTGCCTGAGTATCCGATTGTAACCAGTCAAATTCTGTGTATGCACTCGCGGCTCCCTTATGAGGTGAACCGGGCGATTGTTGATTTGGCAGCACAGAAGAAGGAGTATGTCTGCGCGGTGGACATGGCGGGAGGAGATGCCCAAATTTCCGAGCGTTTGGATGAGTTTGTCCAATTGTATAAGGATGCGCGATCGCTCGGTGTTAAAACCACGGGTCATCTCTACGAAACCCCTTCTGGCTGTTATCCGGAACTGCTGCCGTATTTGATGCGAATTGGTCACGGCATCCAAATCCCCCTGCAATACCCAGAATTATTACCACAATTGGCTCAACAAAATCAGTGTTTGGAAGTATGTCCTACCACGTACTTAAAAACAGGCACGTTGGAGGATATGCGTCAACTCAAACTGGTGTTTGACCGCTGTTTTGAAGCGGGTGTAGATATTGCCATCTGTACTGATAATGCTGGATTACACAATGTGCGTCTGCCTTTTGAGTATGAGAATCTGCTGACACTGGATATTATTGATTTTGAACAGTTGCAAGCTTGTCAAGAGGCGGCATTCCGTCATGCCTTTGCTTGGCCTTACAGCCAACGTCCGGCATCACTTTTGACAGGATTGCTGCACCCTGCATCCACGAATGTTTTAGCAGCCAGTAGTTAGGACATTAATCGAGAAATCGATAGCAATTCTCATTTGAATTAAATACGGCACAAGAACCTAATTTATTCTTCTTCTCGATGCTGACTTATCTCCAAATCGCTAAAGTCGAGTTGTCAGAAATGAGTGAATTCAATACTTGCGAGTTGGAGGAATCAATGAGTGTTTGAGCTGGCGATAAGCGATCGCGCCGTGTCAGCATCGACCGGCTTCGAGAAGAAATATCCTTGAGCGTATTCACATTGAAGCGATCGCAGTTGAGCAAGTTGCTCTACGGTTTCCACACCCTCTGCGATCGCATTCATTCCCAGATTGTGAGCCAGCATCACGATTGTCCGGACAATCTCCAGACTCTCATTATCCCCTGCCATCTGGGTGACGAAAGATCGGTCAATTTTCAGCTTATCGATCGGAAAACGACGCAAGTAACTTAAGGATGAATAACCCGTCCCGAAGTCATCCATATACAACTGAACGCCCAGCTTTCTCAGTCGCCAAAGCATCGCTGATGCAGATTCAACATTTTCCATAATGGCGCTTTCAGTAATTTCTAGTTTTAAGCTGCTAGCATCCACGCCAGTTTCCGCGAAAATTTCAGTGATGCGTTCCACTAAATCAGGTTGAGAAAACTGTTTACCTGAAAGATTTACGCTGATACTTAAAGGGATAGAACTCGGAAATTGCGTCTGCCATTCGCGCAATTTGGTACAAGCTTCGCGCAGTACCCACCAGCCAATCCGAGTAATCAATCCGGTTTCTTCTGCAACCGGAATAAACTCTCCCGGAGAAACAAGACCGCGTTCGGGATGTTGCCAACGTAACAGGGCTTCAAAACTAACAACCTGGTTAGTTTGCAGAGATACAATTGGTTGATAGTGAAGAAGAAATTCTCCCCGTTCAGTCGCTCTTTGCAAATCAGTTTCTAACTGAAGCAGCGCCACTGCACGGGCGTGCATATTTTTATCAAAGACCTCATAACGAGCCTTCCCCAGTGCCTTCGCTCGATACATGGCGATATCGGCATCGCGCAGGAGATCCTCTGGATGCTCATAACCCCCATAGTCGGGGTAAGAAGACCCTGCCCCTACAGCAATGCCAATACTGGCGGTGGTAAATACTTCATGCCCGTTTAAATTTAACGGCAAAGTCAGTTCCTGATGGATGCGATCGGCAACATGGGTAGCATCGCCGATCCCATTGATATTTTCCAGCAGAATCGCAAACTCATCTCCACCCAGACGCGCTACCGTATCGCCGTGGCGAAGGCTTTTTTCTAGGCGTTTAGCGATCGCAATCAGCATTTGATCGCCGACAATATGCCCAAGGCTATCGTTGACATTTTTAAATCGGTCAAGATCCAAAAACAGGACGGCAAATAAATAATTCTCGGAATGCTTTGCTCGCTCAAGCGCCCGATGCAAGCGCTCCATGAACAAAGCTCGGTTGGGCAAATCGGTAAGAACATCATAAAACGCATTGTGCAGCAGTTGCTCTTCCGCTTGTTTGCGCTCCGTAATATCCATTTGAATGCCAACAAAATGAGTCACAACGCCCTCGCTGTTGTAAATCGGCGAGACATTTAACTCATTCCAAAAAGGGGTGCCATCTTTACGGAAGTTGCGTAAAACAACAGTCGCAGCTTTACCTAACCGCAGCGCTGTTCGCAGTTCCTGTAACCCCGATTGATTGGTTTCTTCTCCTTGCAGAAAACGGCAATTTCGTCCGGTGACTTCCGCCGCCGTATAACCTGTAATCCGCTCAAAAGCTGGATTCACATAGATAACAGGTAAATCGGGCAGTCTGGCGTCAACGATAACAATCCCATTACTACTGGCAGCGATCGCGCGATCGCGCAATCGGGAAGTTTCCTCGACCCGCTGGCGTTCTGTCACATCCCGAATCACCAACACCCAATTGCTCGTTCCTAAACCCGCCTTGGCGATCAACGGTTGAGCGACGACTTCAAAAACCTGGCGCTGTACTCCCTCCAGCACCACCTCATGGCAAAACTTTCCCTCGCTCGGTGGCTGTAGCAGCATCTCCAAAGACTGCTCTCCTAAAAAAGTCACAATATTGCTCGGAGTAGAACTCTGGTTTTGTAAGAGCGCCAGATACTTCCAAGCCGCCTGGTTTGCCAGAACAATCCGCTGGTTGGCATCCAGTAGCAGCACTCCCTCCGGCAAATTTTCTACCAAGCTCTCTAAATGTTGTTGTTCAGCAGCCAGCAGCGTCCGCAACCGCTGAATAGAGGCAGAAGCCTGGTTCGCCACCGTGTACAGCAATCGTACCTGCTCTTCAGTAAATGCTCCCTCCGCTTGAGCTGCCACGAATAGCAGTCCCACCACTTGGTTGCCTTCAGCATTAATAATCGGCACTTGGAAAGACGAACCCAAACTGCGAATGGGCGATCGCGTTCCATCAAATCCCTGTGGCTCTATCGTTGTAATTGGGCATTGCTCCGCCTCTAGTTGGGTATTTTTCCCCCTCATGCGGACAAAAGTTTTGAGCAGCCGCTGTTGGATTTCCTCCTGAACTTCCGGCGCGAGGGTGCAATTTGGTTGGATGAAAACATGGCACAAGTCTTCAGTCATCAAGATGCTCGCTGAGACATCATGGGGCACGGCACGATGCAGGTGTGCCAACATCAGTCGCACCAATTCTTCGTAGTTTAAGGTGTAACCCAGTTGCCAAAAAAGCTCGTACAGCATCTCCAAAGTGCGGAAGCGCATCTGACTCGCCTCCAACTCTCGTGCCTGCTGTTCCAAAGCACTGACCAAACGCTGTCGCTCCATCACGGACTCGATATACTTCAACTCGGAGCCATCCACGGGTTGCAAGACCCGATAATCCTGAATTTCTATTGGATCTATCTTTAGGAGGAGGTCTTCCTCATCGATTTTTTTCAACATAATACGAGGGTTTTTATAATTCAGCAAAAACTTTAAGGAAAGCAGCAAAGCTACAAGCAGTTAGTCCTCAAGGAAGTAAGAAACAGCATCAAGGGCGCTCTTCACTAGATGCGAAGAAAGCGATCGCCAGTCCGCAAACGTGCGGCAAATCATGGCTAGCAATAGATGCAGCCAAAAATCCCAGAATTTAGCAGACACCCTTGGCGTTGTCTTTACGGAATAACTCCCCGATCGCGGTATTTATCCTGGCAGGTACTCCCTTAGCGCTTTCCGGGAGAGCCTACCAAAGGCTTTTTATTGATTTTGGCGCTTCAACAATCTGACCACGGTCAATTTGTCTAATGATATTGTTCCCTGTTTTGTAGTATTCGTCGATACACTATGTCAAAGATGGGGGGTTCTACCCATACCAGAGGTTGATCGATTTGGTGGAGTAGGATACAGCTTTCCAGCCTTCTTTCTCGTTATCCGTAGGAAGGCTCTTTTTAGTAAAAGCAACCAGATATAAATTTAAATTTCTCCGTAAAAGCCTTCTTGGACGCTAATGCCCTTGCCTTGGCGAATCGTGTAAGGATAGGGGCGGGTGTCAGAGTGAGTCCCTCTAGATTTACGGACTTGAAGTACCCGAAAACCTTGCCCCGTCTGACCCATCTCACCCCAGTTCGGAACGTACACGTCCAGAACGACATCGTAACTATTGAGCAGGCTGTAAAGAATGCTCTCATTAAGTGTTTTGGGGAGAATCGTGTCAAATAATGCCACATCCAGTTGACGGAGCAGACGGTTCTTGCGTTCGATGAAGGTGATGAACTCATCCGGAGCATACTGGACAGCAAGTGGGGTGAGAGAATCTGTAATCAACCGACAGGGTTTGGGCATTGCCCGCAGGTGACGCTCGATATCGTAGAGAAAGCGTTCCATATCAGTCAGGTCGATATATTCTTGGCTAGAGAAAGGATGAGTGTCTAAAATACGCAGGTGTTGAGATCGCAAATAAGACTCGATCTCGACTCCGAACACTTCCATTTGTTGGCGTAGCAAGTAGCTAGGAGCCTCCGTCGCAATAAACAGAGCGCTTTCCCCTCGTTGCAATCCTTCAATGGCAAACTGCTGGGCGAGCGTCGTCTTGCCGACTCCCTGTTCCCCTCGCACCAACCAAGCAGAACCGTAGAAAACTCCCTCCCGTGCGATCGCGTTTAACGGCGAGAAAGCCAGTAGCGGCGGTGTCTTCATTCCGCTAGTTTTTTGCTCAGTCGGTGCCAGATATAACACCTCAATGCCCTGATGACCGATTTCCATGCGGTGGCGACCTGGCACATGGTCGGCGGCTCGCATTTTGTAAACTTCTATGTAGCGTCGGCGCTGAAGACCATTGACATCTGTGGAAAGGACAATCGTCCCATCCACCACGGTTTCTTCCACCCCAAAGCGAGAAAGGCGGTTCACTTCGCCTGCGGGAATATTCGAGATGAGAAAACCCACCGCACCAACCCGCTGCACCAGCGTGGACAATTGGAAAGTTTTTTCCCGCTGCACTGCCAAATCTTTCACTTTGTGCAGGAAGACAGAAAAAGAATCAATGACAAAGCGCGAAGGCTGGAAACTTGCGATTTCCTGTGCCATGTACTCTAAGTGTTCCTCGACCCGAATCTCCGTCTGGGGAATAAAAATGATCCGTAACAAGCCTTTGGCTTCCAAATCTTGAGGGTTCCAGCCGAAACCCTCTGCCATTCGGAACAAGCGATCGCGCGTTTCTTCAAAAGAAAACAGCAGTCCCTTCTCTCCCTGAAGAGCGCCATTAACTAGAAACTGCATGGCAAGCGTCGTCTTACCCGTTCCAGAAACACCGGAAAGGAGGATAGACCGCCCCTGAGGGATGCCGCCCCGAAGAATGCTATCTAGTCCAGTAATTCCTGTCGATGCCGTCTCGCTCTCCTCCTCCAAACTTGTCTCCCGACGTTTGAGCGTCAGCATTGAACCCAAAACCTGAACCCCCCCATCTGTGAGCGCAAACGGGTAAGGCACCATCTCCGTCGCTCGACCGCGCATTTTATATACCTGGAGAAAACGCTGCTGTTCCCCCTCCTGGAGTGCAATGTTCAGATAAACAATGCCATCAGCTACCGCAAACTCTGCCCCTTCGCCAATATCCGAGCGGTCATACTCCCCTAATAAAAAGGCGGTACACCGCGCACTCGCTAGACGAACGGAGAGGTCATAACAGAAGCGACGAAAATCGCTCACGTCGTCAGACAAATCGCGGATGGCTTTAAAGGAATCAATCGCCAGAATTTCCGGTTGGTGTTTTTCTACCCTGGCGAGAATCTCGTCAGCTAATTCGGTCAGGGAATGCTCGCGGATAAAAGGCCCGATATCCTGAAAAAGTACCTGTTCGCCAAAAACTTCTACATCAAAGAAGCTGAAGCACTGCATATAGCGCACCACCTTCAACGTCGGCTCCGAAAGGGTTGTCAGGTAAAGAACTTTGGCAGTGCTGTGATTCCGGATGTGGTTAAAGAGCATTTGCTGCACCAGGATTGTCTTACCTGTCCCCGGTTGTCCAGCAACAATATTCAGTGAATAAACAGGGATGCCTCCGCCCATTACGGCGTCTAAGTTGGGAACACCTGTCGGCATTAGTTTAATATTGCTCATCCCTCAGCCCTTTTCCAGTTGTTGTTTTAACTGCTGCACGAGGGGTTCCACCTTCCGCAACAGAATTCCACCCGTTAAATCGATTAGTAGAGCCATTACGTTATCAGTAAAAGCCATCAGTCCGGCTCGGACGGCTGTACGCTCGAAGGCATCCAAATTGTTCTTCAGTTGCTTAAGGCAAATTCCATTGCTATCGATATTAATTTCTTGGCATAGCGGATGGTCGCGACTTGCTTCTAAGAGGGCACTCCGAAAAACAGCAACCGTCGCCGTCTCGCCAATTAAACCGACAATGCGTTCCCACAGCCGCTCTAAAAGTTCGCTAAAGATGTCTAAAGTCTCCTGTTTGCCTGCTTCTAGCATCTCTGCTTGGGCTTGACGCAGTGTTGTCTTTTGGCTATCTTCATCCGTGGATTCTGTCATCTCCAACCTTCTCACGGCTCCTGTTCGCCGACGCCAGACTCTCAAGTAGACTCCTGTTCAGTCTGCTTGAGAGTCTACAGAACCCTAGCCTGGTGGCGTTTTTGTAAAACTTACCGTGCTTGTTATTACTGGTTTCTACCATAGTCCTCACCGCTAGGGTTAATTTAACGGTGATTTCTTTATTTTATGCTCAAAATTCTATCGGAAATGGCAACTGGCGGTGGTTGTGGGGCTGGCTTTGCCTGAGTAAGGAGAGGTAGAAACCCCTCAATTTCCTACTTCTCAGGAGAATTGAGGAGCTTCTCAGTAAATCTGCTCAATTGAGATGCGCTTGATTGGTGGAATTAGATGGCTTGAATCCACTCTTTGACATCGTATTCAGTCCAGATGCCGTTTTGCCAGTAGGGGTCAGCTTCAATTAACTGGCGCACGGCGGCTTCATCTTCCGCCTCATAGATGCCGAAGACTTTAGTGATGTCCTTCGTCGGGCCAATCGTCATCAGAATACCCGCTTCTTTTTGGGCAGCAAGACCGTCTAGATGCGCTTGCCGGTAAGGCGATCGCTTTTCTAAAACATCTTCGCAATAGCTTCCCCACATTACGTATTTAGGCATGGTTAATAGTAGTAAAGTTTTGATGTTTTGAGTTTTGAGGGTTAAATCAACATTCAACCCTCAAAACTTTATTTAACTTCTCAGATTAACGCCGAATTTTTCGACGAGCGCGTCGCGGACTTTTTGATGCACTGGCTCGACATCTTCATCGGTAAGCGTGCGATCGCTAGCTCGGTAAACTAAGCGAAACGCTAAGCTGCGTTGTCCTTCCGGGACATTTTTCCCTTGATATTCATCAAACAACTCGACCGATTCTAGTAGGGATGTCCCCTTGTGTTTGTCTGCAATGGCAGCTTTCGCGATCGCTCGTTTCAAGTCTGAGACAGAAACCTGAATCGAGGCGAACAAAGCCAAATCTCGGCTGGATGCGGGGAAGGTAGAGTAAGGCTTGAACAGAGGCGTCCGGTTTTCCTCTGCATCCAGGTAATCTAAAACCACATCCAAATCCAACTCGAAGACGTAGACTTCATCCGGCAAGTCCCGTTCTTGGCGGAGTTGGGGATGGAGTTGCCCAAACGTTCCCAATCGGTTTCCCTGCACCCACAAAGAAGCCGTGCGTCCGGGATGCAGCCGTGGATCGCGGCGGTCTGGTTGATATTCGACTGGGAGGCTGAGTTGCTCAAATACACTTTGCAACACTCCTTTGGCTTCAAACCAAGTCATCGGTTGTGGCTTGCCTCCTCGCGTCCAAGTGCCTTGGGTAGAGGAGTCGCCGCCTAAAATTCCAGCAACGGAATCAGCTTCGATCAGTCCATCCTCTTCCCGCCAGAAGATCCGACCCATTTCAAACCCGTTCAAGGGGCCGTTACCTTGTTCTAAGTTGTACTGGAAGGAGTCAATCAAAGCGGAGATCAGCTCAGTTCGCAGAGACGAATATTCTGCAAACATGGGATTTGCGATCGCGACTTCTGTATCGTTCTTAGTTTTCGCTACGGAGTAAGAGTAATGCATGACTTCTGTCAATCCTGCTGCGCGGAAAGCTTCCCGCATCTGACGCATCAGCATCTGATCGACCGAAAGATACCCCGGTTCAGTCTTGTCGGGTAGGGTATCGCAGAATTTGTTATAGCCGTAGAGGCGAGCTACTTCTTCAATGAGATCGATTTCTCGCTCCAAGTCTCGGTAGCGATAAGGCGGTACTTTCACCATCCACTTCAGGGATTCCAAAGGCTGAAGCTTAGAATCTTCTCGATCCGTCCGCATTCCACCTTCATCCTGCTTCGTCACTGGCTGTAGCTGACACCCTAGTGCCGTTAGGATGCGCTCAACATCTTCAGCGTGAACTTCCCCTGTAGTTTCAGTGTCTCCCATCTCTACTGGGCCTAAAACGTGATTTACCCGGTCTAGACGCAGTTCAATCGAACGACTCCAAGTTGACGGATCGGGTCTGGTGTCGGCAATTTCTTGTGCTACGGGAGTGCCCCCTGCAAACTCCGAGAGCAGCGCGATCGCTCGTTGACAAGCAATTCCCAATTCTGCCTGATTGACGCCCCGCTCGTAGCGCCCAGAGGCTTCTGTCCTTAAGTTTTGACTGCGTGCCGACCGGCGGATTGCCACCGGGTCAAACAAAGCGGCTTCTAAAATTAAATTTTCAGTCCCTTCATACACTTCGGTTTCTTCACCGCCCATGACCCCAGCCAGTGCCACCGGGTGGTCGTTGGCAGTAATCAGCAGATTTTGGGGTTGCAAGGTGCGGGTTTGACCGTCCAGGGTTTTGAGGGATTCCCCAGGATTGGCAAAGCGAACCCCGATCTGTAGCGGTGAGGTTCCCCCGGCTCCACCACTTGCCACGGATTGCAAGCGATCGCGGTCAAAGGCGTGCAGCGGCTGACCCCATTCCAGCAAAATATAGTTGGTAATATCTACCACGTTATTGATGGGTCGGACTCCAGCGGCTTGTAATCGCCCTTGCAACCATGTCGGAGAAGGCGCAATTTTGACCTTTTCGATGACCGTCCCGATGTAAGCCGGACACGCTTGACCCGAAGCAATTCGCAACTTCAGACCGCCATCCCCTTTCGGAATTGACACTTCTGGGGCTTGTGGAAGTCGCAGGGCGGCACCCGTCAGCGCCGAGACTTCCCGTGCAACGCCAACCATACTCAAAGCATCAGCACGATTCGCGGTAGATGTCAAGTCTAAAATTACATCATCTAAGCCTAGGAGCGCTCGCACATCGCTACCCAGTTGAAGATTTTCCTGCCCAAAAATATAAATTCCTGCGGACTCTTTTGCCAAACCTAATTCCGCTAAAGAGCAAATCATCCCCTCGGAAGGAACGCCCCGGAGTTTAGCCGGTTTAATTTTCAGATCAACAGCAGGTAGATAAGTCCCGATGGTGGCGATAGGCACATAAATATCTGCTCTGGCATTGGATGCCCCACAGACAATATTTAAGGGGGACGTTCCCCCCACATCGACCGTACACACCCTGAGTTTATCTGCATTCGGATGGGGTTGAATCTCTAGAACTTTCCCGACCACCACCCCATCCGCCCAAGTGCGGCGGTCTTCAATATCTTCTACTTCAAACCCAGCCATTGTTAGCGTGTGCGCCAACTCCGCCGGAGTCATCGTCAAGTCAACCAATTCTTGTAGCCAGTTCAGAGAAATACGCATTTACGCTTAAGCTTTTACTTACCTCAGCCCGATCATTTTACCGTTTTGTACAGCTGAAGCATTCCGGCGACGAGTGGGGAAAGCCAAAGATAGAAATGCCCGCAGACGCAGCCTTCTGGGAGAGTCTTCCGGGAGGGTGAGTGCGATCGCTTCTCCAGGTGAGCGTGTTGCTTAGCACCATCCCCCTTAGCTTCTTTTCTCTTTTGTTCTGCCAAAATTTTGCCCTCCCTTCCAGATAGCATGAGTGTTTTAGGGGTAACACCAATCACATCTAGCGCTTCCGGATGTGCTATCAAAGATATGGAAACAATTTTTGTGCTTAATCCCGATCCGCTTCTTTTGTTCGCCAGTTGTTTGATTACAATTTAATACCGTCTCTAACTGCAATGTTTGAGAAAAATCTTGGCAGTTGCAGGAGTACATCGTTTTTCAATTCTTTAAGCAAAGATTAATCGTCTTTAGCAACTCTTTAAAGAATTGTCCGTAAATGTACCATGCTTATTGTTTATTAATGCCTCGATAATTTAAGTTAGGGTAGCAATATCCGGTTTCAGCATCCCGGTGAGTCTGAATGAGCTACTGCCTCAATCCCGCCTGTCCAAATCCGCAAAACCACGACCACGCCGAAGTTTGTCGGTCCTGTGGCTCAGAACTCCTATTACGAAAGCGCTATCGAGTCAGTCAAGCGCTGGGGCAAGGAGGTTTTGGAGCGACCTTTTTAGCTGAGGATGAGTCTTTGCCTGGGGAGCCAAGTTGCGTAATCAAGCAACTAAGACCAGCAACGACTGTAGCCCACGTTTTACAAATGGCACGCGAGCTATTTGAACGAGAAGCCAGAACCTTGGGGAAAATCGGCAATCATCCCCAAGTGCCACGGCTGCTGGATTACTTTGAAGACAACCAGCAGTTTTACTTAGTGCAGGAGTATATCAGCGGCTTGACGCTACAGCAGGAGGTTAAAGGATCGGGACCTCTAAGCGAAGCTGGTGTCAAGCAATTCTTAAGCGAGATTTTGCCCGTCCTGCACTACATCCACAGCCAGCAGGTGATTCACCGGGACATCAAACCCGCCAACTTGATTCGCCGCGAACAAGACCGCAAACTGGTTCTGATTGACTTTGGAGCAGTGAAAAACCAAGTCAGTCCGACAACGGCAAACAGTAGCTCCGAGCAAACCGCTTTGACGGCTTACGCAATTGGGACACCTGGATTTGCCCCGCCCGAACAGATGGCAATGCGCCCGGTTTATGCGAGCGACCTGTATGCATTGGGAGTCACTTGCGTTTATCTGCTGACTGGAAAATCGCCAAAAGACTTAGATTACAACCCGTCAACGGGCGAAATGCTCTGGCGAAAGCAGCTTCAGATCAGCGATCATTTTGCTGATGTTCTCAAGAAATTGCTAGAGGTTTCGGTTCGTCATCGCTATCAGTCTGCTGAGGAAGTGTTGAGAGCGCTTGACCTTGAACCTTATCTCGACAGCTTGGAGCAAGGCTTAACGACTAAACCCAATAGCTCCCAGCGACAACCACAAACAGGCAATCGCTACACCAACTCTGGAGACTTAAGCAGTCCAACGCTTTCCTCAGCCCCTTCGACTGGCACTTCCGCCTCAGAACGTCTGGCGATGGCAATTCGAGCACGTCGAGAAAAGTTAGGCATGACCGGACCGCAAACCGGGGGAAGTATGTATAAACCAAGTCCTGCTACCGGCTCTGGTTATCCGCCGACGATGCTCAAAAATAGCGGTTCTAACGGCAATGCTAAGTCAAAACTTCCTCCCAAGTTGGATGCTGTTGGCGTGTTAACTGCCTACACCAAAGGTAGACGAGACTTTGCCTCTCAAGATTTAAGCTCGCTGAACCTGCAACGGGTTAACCTATCAGGAGGCATTTTTCATCAGGCTAAGTTAGCTAAAACCAACCTTCAGGGCGCTGACTTGTCTAGTGCCGATTTTGGCAGGGCGAATTTAGTTGGAGCAATTCTGAAGGAGGCAAATTTGGGCAGGGCTTACTTCAGCACGGCAAATTTGGAAGGAGCTGACCTACGCGGTGCAGATTTGAGCTTTGCCTATCTCAATCATGCGAATCTCCGAGGTGCAAATTTGTGTGGCGCTAATCTCACGGGGGCAAAAGTTAGCGAGGAACAGCTATCGCAGGCAAAAACGAATTGGGCAACCGTTTTAACCACTGGCAAAAGAGGTTTTTGGTAATTGGAAGGAACTAAGCGCAATAAGTTTTGAGTACGAAGAGAGTTCTGTAATTCAAAACTCAAAACTTTAAAGTTTTTACCAATGACTCTTTGGGTTAACCAATTGGTAAAACTTGCACCGGATCTCCAGATGCAATGAAGGTTTGACCTGCTGGTAAAACAGCCAGACCATTAGTTTGAGCAAGATTAATTAAATTACCGGAACTGTGACTACCGCCAGCCAAATGAAATTCATAAGTACCGTTTACTAAATTCATTTTGCCCCAAAGGTAACTTTCTCGTTTACCGTCTGAACGCAAATCGTGATGCGATCGCGCTTGTACAAACTTTGGCTCCCAGCCATCAGCTAGACCAGCAAGTTTTCTCACGGCTGGCTGCACAAATCGCCAAAAACTCACCAAGGAAGAAACTGGATTTCCCGGTAGACCAAAGTATAGAATCGGACGCTGGGCGTTGGGAAATCTGGCGACGGTTAAAGGTTTACCGGGTTTAACCGCAACAGCACGGATATGAATCTCAGCACCGAGTTGGGCAAGAATTTCATCCACATAATCGTAGTCGCCTACGGAAACGCCGCCGGAGGAAATGACCACGTCAGCGGTGGCGACAGCTTGCGCGATCGCTTTCTTGAGTGCCTCTGGTTCATCCCTGACAATCCCCAGCATCTGAGGTTCTGCGCCCGTCTGTGCCACTAATGCAGCGAGGGCGTATTGATTGGAGTCCACGATCTGACCGGGCTTTAGGGTTCGATCCGGTGTCACCAATTCGTCGCCAGTGGACAGAATTGCCACGCGAGGGCGTCGGTAAACGGGCAATTGAGTACACTGAGCCGCTGCTAAGATAGCGATTTCCGGAGCATTGAGTCTAATTCCCCCTGGCAAAAGGGGAGTTCCCGCCTGGTAAAAAGCTGCCCGGTGACGCACAAAGGCTCCTAATTCTGCTGGAGCAGCGAAGATAAACACTTGCTTCTCCTCCCGCCGCGTCACTTCCTGCATCACTACAGTATCAGCGCCCTCTGGCATCACCGCACCCGTCAAAATGCGGGCGGTTTGCCCAGTTTGGAGCGATCGCTGCGGTTGATATCCGGCTGGAATCTCTTCTACAATTTCCAGCACCACTGGCTGTTCGGCGCTAGCTCCCTGCACATCGGCAAATTGCACCGCATACCCATCCATTGCTGAATTCGTCCAGTGGGGAAAATCCAACTCGCTCGTCACCGCAGCCGCTAGAATCCGACCATTGGCACGAGAGAGGTCTACAACCTCAGCATCCATCTGGTTATCTAGAGGTGGCACTAAATCGAAAATGATTGCCTCTGCTTCTTTAACCAACAACATCGCCATCAATCCAGCCTCTTCTCAAGAATTGTCTAAAAAATTGTCAGTTAGTAGAGACGCTGATTCATCGCATCTACAGGTTAGTTGCATTGCCTAGCGGCTCTTTTAACCAAGATATCGGTGAGTCGCTTTTGTCTATCCAATGAAACCCGCCGATGCCAGTTAGTTGGTGGGCACTGTTTGGAGAGCCGTACCCCTAGAGTCGTCGCTATCAACACATTCACGGACAACAGACAAAAAGCGGTTAGGTGAAAGCTTAATATGGAAATAGACCGTCGGAAAAGCTATTTTTCATGCGTAACGAACTGACCAACCGCCGATTACCTAAGGTGCCAATTGAGCGACGGTGTATTGCTTTTGCGATTGATTTTCTAATTATTTGGCTCTTTAGCTTGCCCTTTGGGGCAAATACTCCGGGTATCCCGATTGCACAAATCTTGGTTTTCATTATCGCATGGCTAGCTGGGCGAGTGCTTCTGGTTGCGCGAAATCAGGGACAGAGTGTGGGACGCTGGGCTTTGGATATGAAAGTCGTCGATCCCAAATACCGCAAAACTCCTGGGCTTTTTGAGTTATGCAAGCGCGAAGGGATTCTGGGATTCGCTGCTGTTTTGGCGATGGTGGGACTGACCATTGGGGTGTCGAACGGGGTCTCTTTACTGCTGCTGATCAGCCCTCTAGCAGTGGATTGTGGAGTGGCTTTTGCAGATGCTGAGTGGCAACAAGCTTTTCACGATCGCGTTGGGCGAACTTGTATCGTGCAGACGCGCCGAGGTTATTCTTTAGATATCCGCGTCAAAAAATTACTTGCTCAAGTGACTCGTCGTATGAAATAATATTGGTTTGTGTTTAATTTTGTCCTCTTGAATTTTGTAGAAATAGCATTATGGCAAGTAAGAAGGGGGCGCGCCTGATTGTGACGTTGGAATGCACCGACTGTCGCACCAACATCGCCAAGCGATCGCCGGGTGTTTCCCGATACACAACCACCAAGAACCGCCGGAACACGACGGCGCGGATTGAACTGAAAAAGTTTTGCACCCACTGCAACCAACATACCGTCCACAAAGAAATTAAGTAATCATCAGTCCTGAGTCATTAGTTTTTGATTAATGACCAATGACTGCTGAGTGCTGAGTGCTGACAATTAACAACGAATCACCAACGATGACTTACTTCCGTCGCCGCCTTTCCCCAATTAAACCTGACGAACCCATCGACTACAAAGATGTCGATTTGTTGCGGAAATTTATTACAGAGCGGGGTAAAATACTGCCTCGCCGAATTACAGGTTTAACAGCAAAGCAACAACGAGATTTAACCGTAGCAATTAAGCGGGCACGGCTTTTGGCTCTGTTGCCCTTTATTAACCCTGAAGGTTAACTCAATTTTGGATTGGGGATGGGTGGATTTTGGACTTAGATCGAAAATCTACAATTTACAATCGCCACGCCGCTAAACTGGTAGATAGATGGGCTGTCCAATGAATGCTACTGCGTAAGCCAAAAACTTGTGGAGAAAGGAACGTTAATTGAGTTTCGGCTGCATGGAGAGCGGCGTCTTGCTGTTGCAGAACGTCAAGAAGGCAAAACGCACTGGATTGTGGTAGACGAGAAAGGTCAATCCCACATCATCCATCCCCGACAAATGACCTATAAGATTGCAGGTGAAAGCTATAAACCTGCACAAATTTCCAGCTTCCTCCAAGAGGTACAGCGCTATCTGGACCCAACTGGCTTGGAGGTAGCATGGGAATTATTGGTAGAGGATGGAACGAGCGTTACAGATGTGGAAATGGCGTCAGTGCTGTTTTCTGACAAAAGTGCCCCCCTATGTTACGCAGCGTACTATTTGCTATCTGAAGATAGACTTTATTTCAAGCAAAAAGGCGATCGCTACGAGCCGCGTCCTGCTACTCAGGTAGCAGAACTAAAACATCAGATAGAAGTCGAAAAAGAACGGCTCTTGCGGCGGCAAGAATTTGTAGAGCGCGTGCAAAAGGCGCTCTCTGGCGAACAGGTAGAGTGGGAACGCCGCGAACGTCAACGCCTGGAAGCCATTGAAAAATATGCGGCTCTGTTGACAGATGTCGTTCGTGCTGGACTCAATCAAGAATCTCTGAATCGCGCCTATCCCCCTCCAGCACCTGTTTTGGAAACAATGAGCGAGCTTGGACGCCCCGGAACTCCCCAAGCTGCGTTTCAACTGCTGGTGGATTTGGGATTGTGGAGTCCTCACGAAAATCTATATCTGCGGCGCAGTCAGATCCCCGTTCACTTTCCAGACAAGGTGATAGAAGTGGCTAAGCAGTATGCTGAGTTCGCGCCGAACGATTCGGATGAGCACCGATTAGATCTGACTCATTTGAAGGTGTACACGATTGATGATGAAAGTACAAAGGAAATAGACGATGGATTGAGTATGGAAACCCTCGCCGATGGGCGTCAGCGGCTTTGGATACACATTGCCGACCCCTCGCGCTTGGTTTCCCCAGGAGATGAATTAGACTTAGAAGCTAGACGGCGTACCACAACGTTGTATTTACCGACGGGGATGATTCCGATGTTCCCGCCGAGTTTGGCAACCGGGCCGATGAGCTTAGTGCAAGGAAAAATTTGTTGGGCGCTGAGCTTTGGCGTGCTTTTGGATGAAAAAGGTGCCGTAGAGGACTATTGCATCAGTGCCAGCTTAATTAAGCCGACCTATCGCCTGACTTACGACGATGTGGATGAGATGCTGCAACTGGGTATCCAGGCAGAACCAGAAATAACAGCGATCGCTTCTTGGGCGAAACGTCGCCAATCATGGCGGCAGTCCCAAGGCTCGATTAACATCCATATGCCAGAGGCGATGATTAAAGTAAATGGTGACGAAATCATCATTGAAATTTTGGAAGACTCACCCGCACGCCAGTTGGTAGCGGAGATGATGATTCTCACGGGTGAAGTGGCTGCCCACTACGGCAAAACTCACAATATTCCTCTGCCCTTTCGCAGTCAACCCCAACCCGAACTTCCCTCAGAAGAGGAACTATTGCAGCTGCCCGCAGGACCTGTGAGATTTTGTGCAATGCGGGGATGTATGCCTCGTAGCGAAATGAGCCTCACGCCGGGACGACACGCCGGTTTGGGGCTGGAAACCTACGCTCAGGTAACATCTCCAATCCGCCGCTACAGCGACTTGCTGGCGCATTTCCAAATAAAGGCGCATTTACGCGGTGAACCCACGCCATTCTCAGCGCAAGAGTTACAAGAAGTTATGCTGGGTATCGGCACCGCCTCCCAAGAAGCAAGGTTAGTGGAACGCCAGACAAATCGTTATTGGGGGTTAGAGTACCTGCGGCGTCATGGCGATCAGGTTTGGCAAGCGCTGATGCTGCGATGGTTGCGAGAAGATGACCGATTAGGATTAATTTTGTTAGAAGATTTGGGATTAGAGTTGGCGATGCGGTTCACCCACTCAGTGGCACTTGGCGATCGCTTAGAAGTCCGAGTCAGCCATGCCGACCCCCGGCAAGATGTCATTCAGTTCCGCCAGCTTATCGATCAGGAAGCTCAGCCAGCTGGCACGTAAAAAAATAGTGCAAAGGATTGATTCGACAGGACTGAGTGAGAAAATAGTGCTGAGGACTACCTCAAGAGGAAGAAACAGAAAATAGATTTCACGTTTCCCCTGATGTTTATTTTTTACCTCAACGATCGGTCTTCAGCTTTCAGTCCTCAGTCCTTTCCAGCGGGGCGAGAAAAGACAAGCTATGAATAACATTCGCAAAACTATCGCCATTGTCGGAATCACCACAGTAATTGGTGGAATTCCTACTGCTGTCTACGCTCAGTTGCCGCCCAGCCAGTTACTGAGTGCAGCTGATAATAATAAGGCAACGATGAGCGCGGTTGATTTATACAACCGGGGCGTTGATAAACTAGACGCCGGTGATTATGAGGGGGCGATCGCAGACTTTGACGAAGCGATCCGTCTTGCTCCCCAGGATGCAGAGTCTTATTACAACCGGGGGTATGCCCGTCACGTCCTCGGAGCTTATCAGCAAGCGATCGCAGATTACACTGAGGCGATTCGGATTAATCCTGAGTACGGAAATGCTTACGGCAACCGGGGATATTCCTACTATCTTCTCGAAAATTATCAACAAGCGATCGCTGATTCTACAGAGGCGATCCGACTCAATCCCAAAGATGCAAGTGTCTATATTAACCGAGGCAATGCTCGCGACGATCTAGGAGAAACCCAAGCCGCAATTGCCGATTTTAACCAAGCTTTACAAATCGACCCCAAGAATGCCAGAGCTTATTACAATCGGGGTTTAGCTTACAACCGGCTAGGACAACATGCCAAAGCGCTTGACGATTATACTCAGACGGTAAATTTAGATTCTAAATTTGCTGAAGCCTATTACAACCGCGCAATCACCTACTTACGATTGAATAATCGTCAAGCCGCAGTTGCAGATTTTCAGAAATCCGCAGACCTTTTCAAGTCCCAAGGAAGAACAGAAAGTTACCAAGACGCCCTAGAAGCGACAAAAAACCTTCAACGGTAAACCTACGTTCAATTCAAAGTAGAAGGCAAAAGACAAAAAAACGAAATTCTGTTTCTTTTTACGTTTAACTTTTTACTTTTGCCTTATTTCACCCGTTCCTAAAAAGTATCAGGTGGGTGCTTAGCCTACATTGGATGCCGAAATAGCAACAAATATTAAGCTGCTAAGCAAAGCGATCGCGCCAATTCCCATGAAGAGATAGTTACGCTTTTGATCCTGGGTTGGCGGTTCTGCTTTGTAAACTTTTGGTTCTACTGCAAAATTGTTCAAACGTCCGCCGTCTTCGGTTGTATATCGCATGAATGATATCCTTATCTAGGATTTATTTTGTAAATAATTGTAACAAAAAATCGGGTCAATGTACTCTATCTTTTGCATGAATTATTTACACTACTTCCGCCAGAGGAGAGAATCTTGGTACCGACTAAGTGCAGGGGTGCCAAGGAGAGGTTGAACTTACATTCTTCTCAGCCCCTTTAGCCTTTAACTGGTAATCGTGCCAGTCAGGGGAGAACTGGGGTTGGCGTAGACTTTTACAGGGATTCGTCCGGCTTGATAGGCGAGACGCCCAGCCTCAACACCCAGAGCCATTGCGCGACCCATCGCGGCTGGATTTTTTGCCCCAGCGATCGCACTATTGATCAACACGGCATCAGCCCCCATCTCCATTGCCTGCGCTGCCTCACTGGGCGTAGCTAGTCCGGCATCCACCACCACCGGCACCCCAGCATTCTCAATAATGATTTCAATATTCGCTGCATTCTTGATGCCCTGTCCGGAACCAATCGGAGAACCCAAAGGCATCACCGTCGCACAGCCAACCTCTTCCAATCGTTTAGCCAGTAAGGGGTCAGCATTGATATAAGGGAGAACCGCGAAGCCTTCCTTCACTAGTTGCTCTGCCGCTTCCAAAGTACCAATTGGGTCGGGCAGGAGATACTTTAAGTCAGGAATCACCTCTAACTTGACAAAGTTATTGTCTTCTTGACCCAA
This sequence comes from Trichocoleus sp. ST-U1, assembly GCF_039961835.1. NCBI lineage: Bacteria > Bacillati > Cyanobacteriota > Cyanophyceae > Leptolyngbyales > Trichocoleusaceae > Trichocoleus > Trichocoleus sp. ST-U1. The sequence goes on along the minus strand of NZ_JAMPJZ010000009.1, from coordinate 58,248 downwards.
AAGTTTTGCCATCTCCCGCCCCAGACGTGCCACTCGAATCGCCTCTTCAGCCGTTTTACAGCCAGCCGTGTTGGGTAGCATCCAGATTTTTGTCCAATCCAACGCTTCAGCCAGCCCTTCATGTCCGGGCGCTTTTGTTTGTACCCGGCGCACCGCCACAGTAACAATTTCGCAACCGCTAGTCACAATACTTTGCTGCATTTCTTCGATGCTGCGATACTTGCCGGTACCAGTCATCAGGCGAGAGCGAAAAGTCCGACCCGCAATAATTAAAGGATCGGATGGCAGGGTTTCCAAGGAATGATTCATCTGTATGGACGAGCCTGGAATTCTCCCGGATTCAGAAGGATGGCTTATTTGAAGCATTTTGGGGGTTGCATTGATGGGTTTAGATCCAGCGTAGAACCTGGAGTAGTGAAAATGGTCTAACAGGGGATCGGACTTTTGCTCCCAAATCAAGTCTGCCACTAAGGAGGCCGTCACGGGTGCCAGCAAAATTCCATTGCGGTAATGACCCGTCGCCAGCGTTAAATTCTCGCAGGCGCTAGAACCGAGAATCGGTAACTCATCGGGTGTCGCCGGTCGAAATCCCCACCAAAATTCTTGGATAGGAAAGTTCTGCAAGGCAGGATAAAGCCGAATCGCGCTTTCCAGTAAGGTTCTGATTCCGGCTGGAGTGTTATGGGGTGTGAATCCCACATCCTCGCTAGTGGCTCCCACGATCAGTTGTCCATTCCGACGCGGCACGATGTAGATTTCCTCACCAAACAGCACCCGCTTGAGAGGCAATCCCTCTTGGCTGCCACCAGGCACTTGCACGGACAACATTTGACCCTTTTTCGGGCTGACCGGAATTGGCAATAATTCATTTGACCAAGCCCCGGTGGCTAAGACATAGTGTTGAGCGCGAAAATCCCCAGATGCTGTTCTGACGCAGTTGATTCTCCGGTTCTGTTGCTGGAGGGCTTCAGCTGCCACGCCTTCACGGATATCTACACCTAATTCCCTCACTGCCACCCGCAAGGCTTGAACTAAAGCCCGATTGTCTACTTGACCATCTTCGGGATACCACCAACCACCAACAACGTCTGAACCCAGTCCGGGTTGAATTTGATGAATTGCATCTTTATCTAACCAATGTGCTAAGGAGTGAGGACTGAGGGCTGAGGACTGAGGATTGAGATAAACGGGTGCCAAGATGCCACTAGGCCAATAGCCGATAGATACCCCTGCGATCGCTTCCAGTTTGCTTGCCCAGTCCGGATACAAATCCCGACTCCGCAGACATAAATCCAGCATTGCGCCCGTCGGAATCCCTTCTGCTTGGGGTGCTAGCATTCCAGCAGCAGCATGAGCCGCTGCGGAATTGAAGTCGCGGCACAAGACGGTGACGGTTGCCCCCCGTAAGCGAAGTTCGAGGGCGATCGCTAAGCCAATCGCACCGCCGCCGATGATAAGAATGTCAGTTTCTGTATTCATATAGATATAGCCGCTTTCACTAAAATCCGACTCTAAGGCTTCCAATAAATCAACGCATACGCCTTAGAAAAAAATGGCGTCCTAATTTAAGCCTAGTCAAGAAGCGTTCTCGATGAGGGGTAGCGATCGCTTTAGTCTTGGTCATGACGACGGATTGCTTCGGAACACCAGGCGCTCCGCAAAACCATCCCTCCTCCCCTTTCGGTGATTGATGTTAGCCTCTTCCCGCCCCTCTGCGATCTTCTCCCTGACTGTGAACTCAACTCGGATTCCTAGAAAACTGTCTCTCAAAAATTAATAATTATTCATCAAAATCCCCACTTTACTTGCAGATGCCTCTGTGACCCTTTTGATTAGCCATCTGCTTCAGGCAGTGTAGCCGATTAGGCGAAGTCAATCCGAGTTATAGGTACAGTTTAAGACTTTCTCGACGAGCGACGTTGTTCGCAGAGTCCTAAATAGCCTCAAATTATCGGTTTCACGTTGTAGCGTGAGCGTCTTCTCTTCGCCCCGAGCTTTTTGTCTTTTGTTCCCCATTCTTAATTAAGAGAGTACAAAACCTCTTAAATATTTAAATTGCAGCTTTATCAGCATTTTTAGCAAAAGAAAAACATTAAAGAATTATCTATTTTCTCAATAATCGCGATTAGTACCTAATCCATTCCTCCATCCCCTTTATTTTCTGCGGCAGTTGGACAATAATGCAGTTCATACCCAGATAAAAAGCAATCTACGGCTGGCTTTCTTCGGCAGCGACTTTATTCATGCCCTGCCTAACACCAAAGACAACCATCCTGGTTTGAAATGAAACTATAGGAGACGAAGCGCGTGAAACTGTCAGTATACGGAAAAGGCGGAATCGGCAAATCCACAACCAGCTGCAATATCTCTGTGGCTCTAGCCAAGCGCGGCAAGAAAGTCCTGCAAATTGGCTGTGACCCCAAGCACGACAGCACCTTCACCCTGACCGGCTTCCTGATTCCCACAATTATCGACACGCTTCAAGAAAAGGACTACCACTACGAAGATGTCTGGGCTGAAGATGTCATCTACAAAGGCTATGGCGGCGTTGATTGCGTAGAAGCAGGGGGTCCCCCAGCTGGTGCCGGTTGCGGCGGTTACGTGGTAGGCGAAACCGTGAAGTTACTCAAGGAACTGAACGCCTTCGATGAGTACGATATCATTCTGTTTGACGTACTCGGTGACGTGGTATGTGGCGGCTTTGCAGCTCCCCTCAACTATTCTGACTACTGCTTGATTGTCACTGACAACGGCTTTGACGCCTTGTTTGCAGCCAACCGGATTGCCGCTTCTGTCCGTGAAAAAGCTCGGACTCACCCCCTGCGTCTCGCCGGATTGATTGGCAACCGCACTGCTAAGCGCGACCTGATCGAGAAATACATTTCTGCGGTACCGATGCCAGTGCTAGAAGTGTTACCGCTGATTGAAGACATTCGCGTTTCCCGCGTTAAGGGCAAAACTCTGTTTGAAATGGCAGAGACTGACCCCTCGCTCAACTACGTCTGCGATTACTACCTCAACATTGCCGACCAAATTCTGGCGCGTCCAGAGGGTGTTGTGCCTAACGATGCTCCAGACCGCGAGTTGTTCTCCTTGCTGTCTGATTTCTACCTCAATCCCACCAAGCCAGAGGTGAAGACTGAAGAACAAGAGCTAGATATGATGATGGTTTAGGGATCTAAGGATGGAGAATGGATCAATGCTTTTAGTGTCAATCTTGACGTGCGTATTGTTATGCACCATTCTCCAAACCAAATTATTTTCACCAGCATCAGCATCAAGTCCAACTGTGAACACCGAGCAGCTATGTCCTGAGCAGCTACATCCTGAGCAGTTACGTCCTGAGCAGTTACGTCCTGAGCAGCTACGGGAATCGGTCAGAGCCAAATGGCTAGACTACTATCGAAGAAATCGTCACTGGCTCAATCGTCTGCAAGTCTGGGTGACATCTGAAGGACAAAGACGCCCTACCTCCAGCTTCATTTTGGCGACGCTATCGACTCTAGACCCGCAATTTAATGAGATGCTTCCCCTGATTGTGGACCTCAATGCAGACCCCGACCGAATTGTGGCGAGCTTTGGGCTAGACTTCGATCCCGACGATGAGCTAGAGGCAATACCGGCTGCTCCCGACGATGAGCTAGAGGCACTATCGGCTGAAAAAACAGATACAGAGGAAGTCAGAATGCTACCTCCGGCTGCTCTCAATGTTGCTCAATCAGCCAGTCGTATCGCTGCTAAGGTGGATGAATCTTGCGAGGGAGTTTATAAAAAGCATCGCTTTCCTTGGCAGCGTTAAAAGTTAACATCAGTATTGGCAGGATGAGCTAACAGAAAGTATGACTTTATTTTGAAAACTTTACATCTGCTTTGAAGCAGAAGTGGTTGGAATATTTTCAAGCGAATCGTTCCTGGATCGCTCTGCAAATGAAGCTTAAGGATGCAGAGATTGTCGCTCTAATCCCAGAGCCTGAGTAATTTGTCAATAGTTATGAGTCATAAAGTCAGAATTTCTTGGTCTCTGGAATGACTAATAACTAATCACCTTTTGACTAACAATCAATTAAAAATTTGAGAGGAAACCTTTACTATGACCCTTGCGAATACAGAACCGGAAGCGCTTAATTTTGAGTGTGAAACTGGAAATTATCATACATTTTGTCCCATCAGCTGCGTAGCTTGGTTGTACCAAAAGATAGAAGATAGTTTCTTCCTAGTTATTGGTACAAAAACCTGTGGCTACTTCTTACAAAACGCGATGGGGGTGATGATTTTTGCGGAACCCCGCTACGCGATGGCTGAGTTGGAAGAAGGAGATATCTCCGCTCAGTTGAATGACTATGAAGAGTTGAAGCGGCTGTGTTTGCAAATTAAGCGCGATCGCAACCCCAGCGTCATTGTTTGGATTGGCACCTGCACAACCGAAATCATCAAAATGGATTTGGAAGGCTTGGCACCCAAGCTAGAATCCGAAATTGGCATCCCCATTGTGACGGCTCGCGCCAATGGTTTAGACTACGCCTTTACTCAAGGGGAAGACACCGTGCTGGCGGCGATGGCTGCCCGGTGTCCCGATAAAGCGCCCGTGGTAGAAACTGAGAAGAAAGAAAGGAATGCGATCGCTTCTCTGCTCAACTTCGGCAAGAAAAAAGAAGATGTTGCCGCCGATGAATCGGAATATGTCAAGCATCCGCCACTGGTTCTCTTCGGTTCTCTCCCCGATCCAGTTGTTACCAATCTGACACTGGAACTGAAAAAGCAAGGCATTAAAGTTTCAGGTTGGTTGCCATCCAAGCGTTACACCGAATTGCCAGTTCTGGAAGAAGGGTACTACGTCTCTGGCATGAACCCCTTCCTCAGCCGCACTGCTACCACCCTGATGCGTCGCCGCAAGTGCAAACTCATCGGCGCACCCTTCCCCATTGGTCCCGATGGCACCCGCGCCTGGATTGAGAAAATTTGCTCGGTGTTTGGGATTGAACCCAAAGGGCTAGAGGAGCGGGAAGCGCAAATCTGGGAAAATCTGGAAGACTATGTCCAGTTGATTCGCGGCAAATCTGTCTTCTTCATGGGCGATAACTTGTTGGAAATCTCTTTAGCTCGTTTCCTGGTGCGCTGTGGCATGACTTGCCCGGAAATCGGCATCCCCTACATGGATAAGCGCTATCAAGCCGCTGAGTTGGCGTTGCTAGAGAAAACTTGCCACGAAATGGGTGTACCAACGCCTAGAATTGTGGAGAAGCCGGACAACTATAACCAAATTCAGCGTATTTACGAACTCAAACCAGATTTGGTGATTACTGGTATGGCGCACGCTAACCCACTGGAAGCACGCGGTATCAATACTAAGTGGTCTGTTGAGTTCACTTTTGCTCAGATTCACGGCTTTACAAATGCTCGTGACATTCTGGAGTTGGTGACTCGTCCGCTGCGCCGGAATAACAACCTTAAAGATTTGGGTTGGGATAAGTTAGTGAGAGAAGAAGCGAAGATTTAAGAACCTCGCCCCTTGCCCCTTTCCGCTTTTCGGTGAGGGGCGTAATAGATAATAAATAGTAGGAGCGATCTAGATGCGATCGCTCCTATTACTTTTATCAGTAAAGTTAGGTCATCTTGATAGAAGGGTCGAATTGCGATCGCTTTTTTACCCAACTACAGAGGACGCGAAGGAAGAGAGGAAGCGATCGCAAACACAGGATAACTATATGAGTTCTTTAACTAATAACTACACCAAACTTCAGTAATATTCTGGGTAGGCAATCATCCAAATTCTTAATATGTTCATCCGATAATTCGATTAAGTTGAGCTGGTACTTCTGATATAGCTCCTGCTTAACTCGCTTACGTGCCGCATACTCTTGATCGTTGTCGTATCCCCAATACTCGATATACACTCTCCCTGATGGAAGATAAAAGTCACAGTACGCTTCTTCCTCAATGGGTAGTCGTCGTTCGTAAGCATGAACGATTCCCGAAACATACAACCAATTATCAATCAGAGCTTCAGCCTTTGATCGAACCCAATGCCCATCAGTGGTGCGATGCTGGGCGCTAGCCCGAAACTTCTCGCGAAACCCTTGTTCGCTGGTTGCTTCCTTGGTACTTGTTTCTAAACTATCACCATTGATACTTTGGATAGTCGTGAGGAACGCTTGATTCGTCAGAATCGACTCAGACCAGAGAACGTATAGCGTGCCGTCTTGCGAATAAGTTTTTTGCACCGCACCGAAGTTAATTCCTAACTTGGTAGCAACCCAGCCGTTCTGGTCTTTGCTCAACAATCCTAATTCAGCCAAAATGGGATTAACTTTGTGCTTGGGTATTGCCAGTTTCTCGCTGATGCTGGTAGCGGACAACAGCGGTGGGGAAGACGATGGCTGAGGCTTCGGTTTAGGTTTTGGTGTGGGTGACGCTTGAGTGTTGTTAGCCTTCCAATGCTCGTAACACAATTTATGACCTGGTTTAGAAACTTGTTTAGTACATCCTGGTTCAGTACAAATTTCCATTGATGAAAGTTCATTAAGCTTAGATACGGCATTGGCTAGCTTCATGAGCGATCGCTCTAAGTTCATATCAATATACACAGCTAAACTGCTGGGTATTTTAACAGCCCTCAAAGACGCTCCGATTCAGGAGTAATACTGAATTTCAACCTAATTGCATGGCACCATCAATAAATGCTTTCCAAGCTTTTGTTAGTTCTTCAGTTTTCAGTTGGTAGTTTGACTGTGCGAATTAGATGGAAAAAGGCATTTGTGTCAGAAGACGTACTGGCTTGAAGTGCTACAAAGCCTTCCGGAAGGGTTGTACAGTTACAAAACCCACTTTAGTTTTAGCTTGTCTGAGTTAGAGCGATCGCACTCCCCTTTTTTGCACTTGCGTAGCATTCAACCCCAGTTTAGTCAGAGGCAGCTAGAATTAAATGAAACTTTGGGCGATCGCTCAGGATCGTTCCCTGCACTAAAACGCGGTAGGAGAAAAAACTGTATGAAAACAAAATTATCTTTGGTTACGATCGCTTCTAGCACTGCGATCGCTAGTAGCATTTTGTTGGGTTCAGTCAGTTCCGCTCAACCCTGTTCGCTTAGGTCTACTTATTATCGAGAACGGTACGAGCAAGCGAGTTGGTTACGTTCTCCATTGGCAGCAGTCATTACATTACCTGGAATCGCCCTCGCAGCAGCACTCTATCTTGGCGGTCGTTCCTACCAGCGCTAAGCAAATTTGAACTGTACCGCAGGCATCTGGCATTGGGTTTTTCGGAGCAAAATTGCTTGAGAAACAAAAGACGCGATCGCTATCCTAGCTCCAACCCAAACCCCGATCGGAACAGCGTTAGAAGCAAGCGATCGCCCCAAGCCCTAACTAAAGACGGCTTTCTATATGCCGTTGTCAGATAGCACGTTATACTGTGTCGTGTTATTCCTGCTCCACCTGACGCAGCGAGGCTGTCATGGGCGCTACTTTACGACAGATTGCCACGTATCTAGACAATCAAGGTTGGAAATATCATATTGACGAAGAAGCGTACCGGATTCTGACGGGTGTACAAGCTGAAAACGTAGACGAATTCTTGATTGTTGTCCAGCTGGATGAGGATGGGGAATTTTTCAAGGTATTTGCGCCCCAAGTTATATCTGGAGTTAAAGATCATCCTTACAAAGAAGCGATCCTCCAGACAATGCTGTGCATTTCCTGGGAAACCAAAATGCTGCAATGGGAATATGACCCAAACGATGGCGAAATTCGTGCCATCATTGAGTTTCCCTTAGAAGATTCAAGTCTTACCGAAAAACAATTCAACCGTTGTTTGTCAGGTTTAATTCAAATTATTGATAATGTAGCGATGCCTCGACTGAAAGAGGTGATGGAAACCGGCAAAGATCCAGGCGATCGAGAATTGGGAGAAAGGCTACTGCTTACCCTTCAAGAAGAAGCTCCTGGATTACTGCAAATGCTGGAGAGAGCGATGGAAGCGCGTAAGAAGCGGGGACTATTCCCATCTGAGTGAATCTGAATCCGGGCACGAAGATCGCTATACTCCAAAGTAATAACCTTACGATTGAAAAGCGAATTTCCTGGGGCTGGACGACTATGACATCCTATGCAACCTCTTCTGCTAGAGCTGAGATGAGCGAACTCCGGCGGTTAAAAACCTTACTGCCGCCAGAATTGCAAAGCTGGGTAACAGTCGAAGGAACGACTGAAGTGAATCCACCCCTGATCCGCTGTGAAGAAATTGGCAAGGATCAAATTGAGGTTCAAATTGATCTAGTGAAATGGGATCAGCTAGCACTCGATCAGCGGAATTTACTGTTTTGGCACGAAGTCGCCCGAATTCAAAACGACACCATCCCCAGAGATGGCTGGGAAATGGCAGCGCTTGCAATTGGTTTAGGCGGTGCTGTCGGCGAACTGTGGGTGCAGGATGGCTTGCTGTTGATATTAGCCTTGGCATTGTGTGGTGTCTCAGGCTGGAGATTGTATCAAAAAAATAGTGGAGAGAAGCAGGTAAAGGAGATGATTGAAGCGGATGAAAAAGCGATCGCGCTTGCCACCCGCTTTGGTTACTCCCTCCCCAACGCCTACAAAAGTTTGGGTAGCGCTTTGAAAGCTTTGCTAGAGCTAACCCCAAACAAAAGGCAACGGAGCAAATACGAAACGCGGCTTTCTGCCCTCAAGCGTAGCGCTGCCAAAGCCAAAGCTAAAGTCAAAGGCGCACGCGAGGACTCAGTATAAAGACTCTTCCGATGCGATCGCATCCAAATCTTCGTTACCAGGCGTAAGCTGAGTAACGAGATTGAAGAATTGTTCTGTTTTACATGAGTGCCTGTCTTTCCCCAAGTTCGGGTGTACCAAAGCTACACCCGAATTTGGGCACCGTTTATATTGCCATTGCCTTTTTATTGCCGCCGCTTCAGCAACAAACCGCCAAAACCCAGTAGCATTAATCCAGCCGTTGCCGCTGGTTCTGGCACTTTTTCCGGAGGTACAAACCCCTCTAACTCTGTAGCACTAGCTTTGAACGAGTAGAGGTAGCCTGGAAGTAATTTTTGTCCGGCGGGACAGCCGCTATCAATAGATACGAGAGTAAAGGCTGTACCATCTGTGCAAACATCCTGCTGACCAGCATTCCCCTGAGTCACACTAAAGTCGTTATCCGTGCCAAGGATAATTGCGTAGGAACCATCCGTTAGCTTAGGCCCGATTGTCAAACCTTCCAACTTCTCAGGGATTACTTGACCACTCGCCTTCAGCTGCGCTGCAACATCTAAAAACAGAGACTTGCTAACAGGTATTACGCCAGATGGTAAAGTATTTGTACCTATCAAGCTGATGTTGCTGACATCTGTGGCACCTGTGAGATCAATTTTGTAAACCCGCTTACTGGCGACTGGGGCTTCACTTAGAGGATCGGCTTCGCCCACGCCGCGATTATCGCGTTCCAGTACCAGGAACTCATTGTTATTGAGGGCGGTAATGGCGCTAATACCAATATTACGACCTTGAGAATTCTGCCCAAAATCGTCATCAGTTCCGGGAATGCGATCGTTAATAGCGGCAAGACTTTCTAGCTGGTAAATATATTGGGCAACGCTATCACCTGTTGCCGTATCAAACTCCACAATTCTCAAGTTCTGGCTGCGTCGTCCATCGGGACTTCCCTCAGTTACGAGCGGGTCTTGCAGCATCGCATACAGTTTTCTACCGTCTGGGCTAAGAGTCACTCCCTCAAAGCCTCGGTTATCCTGGCGACCGCTAGTAAGGATTGGGCGACCATCGACATAGTTGGGAACACTTCCAGCTAGAGGAAGTAAGTTGCTTGGAGTGGCAAACGCCCGGATGAACGAACCAGTCGAAGTGAACTCATAAACAGAGGGGCCATACTCGTCTGAAACGTAGAAGTTGCCGTTGGGTGCAACTGCAAAGCCTTCTGGATCGAAGCTAAGACCCAGAATTCCGGTATCGCCGTTGAGTAACTGGGGGTTCAATCCGTTGAGGTTCTCACCGTCCTTAGTAAATAAAATGGTCTTCAGCAGCTTGAAGTTGCTAATCGTCCCCGTGTTTGGGTCAACATCCAGCGAAAATTTCTGAACTCGCGTTTCGTAGGAAAGTACACCGCCTCCTGCACCACGATCGCCCAAACCGTAGTACACATTCTCGTAGCGATCGTAATATAGATCCGAGAAAAAACCTAAGCGATTGATGTTAGCACCACCATTGCCGCCATTAGTCGGGAATAGATCCGTACTTTCCCCCGGAATCGCCAGAGTATTAACCAGGGAAGCGGCATAAGTAGAGGTGGTATTTGCCGTGATAGAGAGCGTAGATAGTGCCAGCGAGCAACTAACCGTCCAAAGCCAATGCTTTGCTTTCATAATGTCTTAGCCTCAGAACTTTTACTATCACGAGCATCAGACGGTTACTTTAAAAGCTGGTTAAAGATAACTTTAAAGCGGTCTTCCACACAGTAATTTCACATAAGTATTCCGGTTCTTCATCAATTCTTTATTCAACTACACAAATTTACTAATCAGGATTCGTGGTTCCTGAGAATTCCTGATGAACCATGAACAATTCTAAAGTTGACCCAGCATTTTGTGAGTCTGTGGCACAACTCGCACTTGTTTGAGACTTCGCTTCATTAATGCCTGCCACTCCAGAACCTGCGCGGGGGTTGGAGCAAACACTGGCAGATGATGGGGCATTTGTAGGGGTGTCACTGGCTGTAAAAACACCGGGATAGCAGGGCTAACTGCTGCCACCAATTCAGCTGCCTGTTCCAGCTCAGATGACTCAGTTTGGCTAGAAATAATTAATTTGACAAAACTATCAACCCGTGAGTCATGGCAAAGCTGGAGAAATTCCCTGTGCGCTTCCCACCTTTGTTCTCCACTGACGCTAGGCAGCTTCATATCCATGCCTACAGAGTCCAGGAAGGGCAAAATCGGGGCTAGTTGTTCTGGACGATGACCGCCAGTTTCTAGGTAGACTGGCAACCCTGTGGAGTGGCGCAAAACAGGCAGAAATTTAGCTAGGAAGGGAGCATGAAGCAGCGGTTCGCCACCCGTGAGGCTGATGCTGTCGTGCAAACCGGGTTGATTTTGCCGTTCAATCCATTCTAGTAACACCGAGCTAGACACTGGATTGGAGTGGGTTTCAAAATCTCTTTGCCCAGGTGTTCGCTCCACATTACACTTATCTGGCGCTAACCAGGTGTGGGCACTGTCGCAAAAATGGCAGCGCAGGTCGCAGATGGCAAAGCGGATAAATATTTGGCGGGTGCCTACATTCAGTCCTTCCCCTTGAATGGCGGAGAAGACTTCAATTAGCCGCGCAGTGGGATAGTCGGCAGTTTTAGGGGTCATTGTTGCTCTGACTTGAGATGCGACTGATTCGCTCCGGACTGGGTTTACTTTAAGGTTTCTACTAATCTCATTATCTGCCTTGAGTTCCTAGATTAACCACGTGGGAAGGATGCTTGAATCTCCGCGTGCTGCCAACAGCGATCGCTGTTGGCAGGGGGTTCCCCAGTCAGCCTTCTCACCGCTTGATAATTCTGTCAATATTGATGATTCCGGTCGATCCCTGAGGATAACTCACGATAACTACAATTTTTAACCACCGCCAAGATGTTTGCTCTTTGGTACCCTTAGAAGCAGTTTAAAAAATTCTTGGTACAATTCGCTATTTCAGTGCTACTATGGACACTCGATGAATTTGATTTAGGTAGAATTATATCAAAACAATAAAATAATTCTTTACAAAAACTTTTAATGAAGTTGAATTGACTAATCTCAAATATTTTTCAAAATATAAGATGGCACCTTAGCACTAGGTTTACATGGTTGGACCGATCCCCGATGCAGATTTTCGGATTACGTTCTTCAACGACACTCCTGTAGTCCAGCTACCCCCTCGCCTTACTGTTCTTGAGGCCGTGGCTTTTAAGAAAAGCTGTCAGCAATTCTTACAAGAGAGTGCCGTTACCCAGCAATTAGTTTTTGATTTGAGTCAGACCACATTTATTGATAGCAGTGGTATTGGTGCGCTGGTCAGTAATGTAAAGCTAGCGCGGGAAAAACAAGTCGAATTAGTACTTCGGGGTGTCCATCCTCAAGTGATGGCAGTGTTATCGATGACGGGGCTGGATCAAGTTTTAACGATCGAGCCGCCAAGCCAAAGCACAACCACAACCCCTGGGAAAAAATCAGAGATTCAGCTACCAACGACTCATCCTTCCGTCCGCTCGTGGATTAAACGTGGTATTGATGTGGTGGGATCGCTGGTGGGTTTAGGGATTACGGCAATTTTGTTTATTCCCATCGTCATTGTGATTAAGCTCGACGATCCAGGCCCGATTTTTTTCAGTCAAATCCGTTGCGGTTGGATGGGAAGACGGTTTCAGGTGTGGAAATTCCGTTCGATGTGCGTAAACGCGGAAGCACTGAAAGACAAAATCGAGAATCAAGCCAGCGGTGCCTTTTTCAAGAATGAAAACGATCCGCGAGTAACACGGGTGGGTCGAATTTTACGGAAGACAAGCCTGGATGAACTGCCGCAGTTTTGGAATGTTCTGAAAGGGGAGATGAGTTTAGTCGGTACGAGACCCCCGACACCTGATGAAGTAGAAAAATACGAAGTTCCGGAATGGCAGCGTTTAGATGTGAAACCAGGAATGACGGGTGAGTGGCAGGTAAATGGGCGATCGCAAGTACGCAATTTTGAAGATGTGATTCGCTTAGATTTGCGCTATCAGGAGAACTGGAGCCTGATTTACGACCTCAAGTTAATTGTTAAAACAATCCTAATTTTATTTCGCAAAAACAGTGGTGCTTATTAGGAAACCTCAATTACTTCTGTTAATGACAAAGGAACAACCAATAGCACAATCCCGCCTTCAGGTGGAGACGGATCTAAATGCTTTAACAGAAGTTTTGCAATGGTTTGAGCAACTTACTCTACCGCTACTGCCCTATGAATTATGGTGGCAGTCCCAGGTAGCCTTGACTGAAGGGTTTACGAACGTCATTCGCCACGCTCATTCTTCATTGCCCCCAACCACCCCAATACAGATTGAGGTGAAAGTCTATATTAGCTATCTGGAAATGCGGATTTGGGACTACGGAAAACCGTTTAACTTGCAAGCCAAGCTGCAATCAAAGTTGCAAGTGGTGGGTCAAAAGGATTTTGACCCCCTGGAGAATGAAGGAGGTCGCGGGTTGATATTTATGCAACAATTCACAGATGAACTCGATTACACGCGGATGCCTGACGAACGAAATTGCTTGCTGATGCGAAGAAAAATTCGCTAAAACTGGAGAGTATTCGCTTTCTCCTAGATGTGCTGCTGCTTCTGACAACTGGGAATAAATCTCATCTACAAGCGCGATCCCACTTATAGACCGAGAAATAGACCGAGAAAAAGCCACATTATTCCTCAAAGAAGATGCGCGATTGTACCAACATACCGCAACCCCCGATTAGACTAGGTAAAAGCTTGGTGCTAAATATTTGGTAAGACCTAGATCATGCGGATATTGATTTACTCCTACAACTACCATCCCGAACCAATCGGCATTGCCCCCTTGATGACCGAACTAGCGGAAGGTTTGGTAGCACAAGGTCATCAAGTGCGAGTTGTCACTGCCATGCCAAACTATCCGCAACGGCGCATCTACGAGAAATATAAGGGGAAATTGTACCTAACAGAACTAGAAAATGGCGTAGCCATTCAGCGCAATTATGTCTGGATTCGCCCGAAACCGGGTTTGATAGATCGAATTCTATTGGATGCAAGCTTTGTCCTGATCAGCTTAGTCCATGCCCTCAAAGGCAGGCGACCAGACGTAATTTTGTTAACCGTACCGCCCCTGCCAGTTTCCGTTCCAGCCGCGCTCCTGGGATGGTTGCACCGCTGTCCGGTAGTCTTGAACCTCCAGGATATTTTGCCGGAAGCCGCAGTTCATACGGGGTTGCTCACCAACAAACGGATGATTGCCATCTTTGAAAAGCTGGAAAATTTTGCTTACCGAACAGCGACGAAGATTAGCGTCATTGCTGATGGATTTGTTGATAATTTAGTTGGTAAAGGAGTCCCAAAAAGTAAAATTAGGTTGATTCCTAACTGGGTTGATGTTAACTTTATCCAACCTTTGCCTAAAGAAAATAATTATTTTCGAGCCGTTCACCAACTCGACGGCAAATTTGTGGTTCTGTATTCCGGTAACATTGGTCGCACCCAACCCTTAAAGACCCTGATCGATGCGGCGACTTGCCTGCGACATATTCCCGACATTGCTGTGGTGATTGTGGGAGAAGATAAAGCCTTACAAGACCTAGAGCTTTATTGTCAAAAAGTGGATGCGCCAAACGTTTTGCTACTGCCATTTCAACCCCGCGAAAAATTACCGGAACTACTGGCAGCGGCGGATGTAGGGTTGGTGATGCAAAAGGAAAACGTGATTTCCTTCAATATGCCTTCTAAAATTCAGGTGCTGCTAGCCAGCGGTCGGGCAATTCTGGCTTCTGTTCCTGCTAGTGGTACGGCAGCTAAAGCAGTGCAGCATAGCGGCGGCGGTGTCGTCGTTCCCCCAGAAGATCCTGAGGCTCTGGCAGCAGCAATTTTAGACTTATATAAAAACCCTGACAAAGCGGAAAGACTGGGTCAGCAAGGCAGACAATATGCTATCGAAAATTACTCCTTTAAGCACGCCTTGGAGCAGTATGAGAAGCTGTTTGATGAGGTTAGGCTTCATTGATCTAGAATGAAAGCAAAATGGTTGTCGGTTTGAAGTAGCGATCGCGCGATGCCTAGCGTTTATTATCCTGGGAACTAGCGATCGCCCAAAGCCTTAGGCTTTGCCCTTTGCTTCTGTCCCGATAGCCCTATGGAGTTCCTCGCCCAATGCGCGAACAGGTCTTAGCCTGGTTAGCAGATCGTGTCCCTGCCGCTCGAATCAAACATATATTAGGCGTCGAGCAGATGTCTATTGAGCTAGCGCTGCATTATCAACTCGACGAGAAAAAAGCAGCGACAGCGGGGTTGATGCACGATCTCGCAAAATACTTTAAGCCTTCGCTGCTGTTACAAATGGCACGAGAAGAAGGATTGAAATTAGACCCGGTGGATGAAGAAAATCCGCATTTATTGCACGCAGATGTTAGTGCAATTGTTGCTAGAGACAAATTTGGAATATTTGATGAAGAAATTTTGCAGGCAATCCAGGATCACACCTTAGGCAGACCAGGAATGAGTGAATTGAGTTGTATCGTGTTTTTGGCTGATACTCTGGAACCAGGCAGAGGTAACACTCCTGAGTTAGAAGCTTTAAGACAAGTTGCTTGGCAAAATCTCTACAAAGCTGTTTGGCTAACTTGCGATTATTCCCTGAAATATCTCCTCGAAACTCGTTGCTTAATTCACCCTCGAACGATCCGTAGCCGTAATTGGGCACTTCAAATCGCTAGCAAAAAGCAGCAACCTGAAGCTGAAAGGAGGAAGGATAAATGAAATGAAAAGTTAAAAAAAGCCATAAAAAGCTGAGGCTCGAAACTTCAAAAATTAAAATAGAAACTTCAGCATCTCTCTAGTACAGTGCTGTGAGTTGAACCAACTTTGAAGGAATTTATAGGTGTTTTTGAACAAGGAAATCAGGATTTAATGTCAGAACAGTTCAAGATACAGTCCTCCTCTACTGGGAACGAAGCATTCATCTCCAACGGAGACGACGCGAATGCTTCTGCTCGACTGGCTGTCAATGCAGATAAACAAAAAGCAAGCAAAGAGCTGGCTTTAACGGCTGCCAGAGCTGCTGATGACCGCAAAGCGGCTGACATCGTATTGCTACAGGTAGGAGAGGTATCCTATCTGGCGGATTACTTTGCGATCGCAACCGGCTTCTCCAGAGTCCAGGTGAGAGCGATCGCCCAATCCATTGAACAGAAAGTAGAAACGGAGTGGCAACGCCTGCCTCTGCGCGTGGAAGGAAAGGCAGAAGGTAGCTGGATACTGTTGGATTACGGGGATGTCATCATTCACATCTTGTTGCCTCCAGAGCGGGAATTCTATAATCTGGAAGCATTCTGGGGTCATGCTGAAAAAATCGATTTCTCAGCATCGTGAGCCGATGGGAGAGTAAAAACATGATGGAAACTCCAGTTTCAGTTTGCCCAGTTCCCGCCGAACAACAACCGCTCAATGAGTACCAGGAGTTGAAGGATTCTTGGTCTTTTCGCTGGGTGACGCTGGAACTGGGAGGATACATCAAAAAGCTGGCTTGGATTTGGGGTCTCGGCTGGTTCGTCGCAGGTCCAATGGCAGCAGCAAGCTTTGCGCCAGGAAAGTATCCGAGCAAGTTTATCCTCATGGGTGCAGCAGGAGCGAGCTTGGGAGTGGTGTTGGCACTGGTGCGACTGTACTTGGGTTGGTCTTACGTGCGATCGCGCCTAGAGAATCAACAAGTGTTTTATGAAGAATCCGGTTGGTATGACGGTCAGTGCTGGACAAAGCCAGAAGAAATTTTGACACGCGATCGCTTGATCGTCACTTACCAAGTTCAACCAATCCTTCAGCGGTTACAGCGAACCTTTGTCTTGCTTGCCTTATTTTTCTTTGCAGGTAGTCTAACTTGGTATTTTCTGTAATGAGCCATTAGGCATTAGGTCATTGAGCGAGAGGTAGTGGATAGTAAGGAAAGGCTGCACAGTCTACCGAAGACCTCAGAACAAGCGATCGCAGGCTACTGAACAACTAACAAAAAGTGATAAAGTCTTACCCATGACAAGGGGAAAAAGAAATCAATCCGCAGAACTGGAAGTTCGGTTGCTGCGAGAAGGCATTATTGAATCAACGCATCGCGCCCAAGCAGTCGTCTGTGACAACCGAGGGCGCGTCCTATCCGTGGCAGGCAGTTCGGAAACCGCTGCTTTTGTTCGTTCCGCCCTCAAGCCATTCCAGGCGTTGGCAATTACGACTACCGGCACCCTAGAACGCTACAAGCTAACGGATCGAGACTTAGCCATTATCTGTAGCTCCCACCAAGGTACGACTGCCCAAGTCCGACAGGCTTTTAACGTTCTTTGGCGCTCGGATGTTGACCCATCAGCACTTCAGTGTCCAATTCCAGAAGGTAAACGGAGTCCGCTGGAGTATAACTGTTCCGGGAAACACGCTGGAATGCTTGCCGTTTGCCAAGCAAGGCATTGGCCTCTGAATACCTATTTGCAGCGCAACCACCCCGTTCAGCAGCTAATTTTAGGCAAAGTTGCCGAATTGCTGCGAATGCCCGCTGTAGAGTTCATCAGTGCCCACGATGATTGTGGCGCTCCGACTTACTTCATGCAGCTGGGGCAAATGGGTACCTTGTACGGTCAGCTTGCCTCTGGGAATAATTTGGATATGGAGCGCATCGTCCGTGCCATGACCCATCACCCAAATATGGTGGCAGGAGAAGGTTTATTTGATACAGAACTCATGCGTCTGACCGAAGGTGAAATCATCAGCAAAGGGGGTGCTGAAGGGATTCAGTGTATCGGTCGCGTTGGCGAAGGGATGGGACTAGCAATTAAGGTGGCAGATGGAGCAGGACGGGCAAAGTGTGCCGTTGCTATTCATCTACTCAAGCAAATGGGTTGGATTAGTCCCTCGGTGGCGGAAACCCTATCGGAAACCTTTATGAGCTTGAGCAAATTCAAGCGCTTAGATGTCGTTGGAGAACTTTCGATGTTGTAGTTGCCACATTCTTGAATTTGCGTTATAGTAAATAAGTTGGCAACGACGCGGGATAGAGCAGCCTGGTAGCTCGTCGGGCTCATAACCCGAAGGTCAGTGGTTCAAATCCACTTCCCGCCACCAAATACAAAAGTAAACAATCCCTGCAATCCCAAAAGGTTGCAGGGATTTGTTGTAGGCTGGTTAGCAGCGATTCGGTTACATTTAAATATTTATGGCTGTGAATTTGCGGCGTCCGATTTTAGTCGGGGGAATTGGTCTATCATTCTCGCTTTGGTTGTTGCAGAGTTTTCATGACTCAGCGGGGACAGTCGGTGAGTTTAGTGTAATTGGCGCGATCGCACTCGGCGCTGGTTTCTGGTTATTTCAGAAACAGACAGCCAAAGAGCTTCATCTGCCAGATGTCAGCCACATGGACAGGGAAACGGTAGAAAAAGCGATCGCTCAAACCGAAGGTACGATTAGCCAGCTAGAGGCAGAGGCAGAAAACCATCCGGCAAATGCCCCGCTAAGAGAACAACTTGCCAAAATTACGAGTGAAATCGATCGCCAGGAGATGCATCTGGCTGTCACAGGCGGAAAGTCAGTCGGTAAATCTACTTTAATTGAAGTTTTAAAGTCTAACTGGATATCTCAACAGCCGCAAAAACTCGGCTTGCAGGAGACACCGGCTTTATTCACTGCAATTGACCAGAACCCACCCCCTTCCTTGAATCGGGAAGGGTTAGCGGAGAGGTCAGATTTAGTGCTATTTCTCACGAATGGAGATTTGACCGATCCAGAATATCAAACCTTACAGCAACTAGCGGCATCTAAACAGCGTGCAGTGCTAGTTCTGAACAAACAAGATCGATATTTACCTGAAGAACGCGCCACAGTGTTGCAGCAATTGCGGCAACGAATGCAAGGAACGCTGAACGGAGAAGATGTCGTGGCGATCGCGGCTTCCCCCAGCGCCATCAAAGTGCGTCAGCATCAACCAGATGGTTCGGTGCGAGAGTGGATGGAAACCCCAGCGCCTGAGATGAGTGCGATCGCAAGCCGGTTAAGCCAAATTTTAGCTCAAGAAAGTCAACAGCTGGTTTGGGCAACGGCTTGGAGGGCAGCTTATGCGCTGAAAGCCGAAGCGAAATCTGCTTTAAATGAAGTGAGACGCGATCGCGCCCTTCCCGTTATCGAGCAATATCAGTGGATTGCCGCCGCCACCGCCTTTGCGAACCCCGTCCCTGCCTTGGACTTGCTAGCAACCGCTGCCATTAACGGTCAGCTAGTCATGGATCTCGGTAATCTTTATCAGCAAAAATTCTCCCTCCAACAAGCGCAAGCGATCGCGGGGACAATGGGTAGTTTGATGCTCAAGCTTGGGTTAGTCGAGCTAACGACTCAAACCGTTGGCAGTGTTCTGAAGAGCAATGCGATTACATTTGTCGCCGGAGGAGCGGTTCAGGGCGTCAGCGCTGCCTATCTAACCCGGTTAGCGGGTGTAAGCTTGATTGAATATTTCCAAGTGCAGGAAGCCGCTACGACCGCAGAAGGGCGTCCTTTGAATCTCGATCAGTTGCGCGAAACCCTGCAAAAAGTGTTTCAGCAAAATCAACGAGTTGCTTTCTTGCAAGGATTTGTCAAGCAAGCTGTGGCGCGTCTGGTGCCAGAATCACCCCAGCCTGCGATCGCGGGTAACGAGATTGCTAGTTGTTAGCCAAGTAGTAGGTTAGCCCAACAGTAGGGTGAGCAATGCCCACCCTACTATTAAAATGTTTTATTCAAACTATCGAAATCTGTACTAGCTCGAAATCAAGACATCATTATATAGTAATAGTCACTAACGTTCTTGAATTTCCTAATTTAGTCGGAACACACATTCCTTTTGAATTTTGAAAGAAAGTTCAGGAAGCCGAATGTGTAGAATCGCAATCGGCAAATCGAAAAACATCTGGAAAAACTTCTTTAAGCTTATGAATAATTTTTTACCCATTGCTTACTTTCAGAATAAATTTGTCCCTTTTAACGAAGCCAAAGTTTCTATTGCTACCCAAGCTTTGCACTATGGAACTGGCGCAATTGGGGGATTAAGAGGGATTCCCGATCCTCAAAATGATAAGCAAATTTTACTATTTAGATTAGACCGTCATTGCCAAAGGTTAAGTGATAGTGCTAAGTATTTACACTACGATATACCAGCCTCTAAAATTCGAGAAACTATCGTTGATTTTATTAGAAAAAATCAACCAAACAAGTCTTTTTATATCCGCCCTCTCGTATATACTTCGGGGTTAGGAATTGCTCCTAGGCTCCATAATGTTGAGAAAGATTTTTTAGTTTATGGAATTGAGTTAGCAGATTATTTATCTCCGGAAGGAGTCAGCTGTCGAATTAGTTCCTGGTATCGACAAGAAGATCGCAGCTTGCCTCTGAGAGGTAAAATCAGCGCCGCATATATTACTTCTGCCTTAGCAAAAACTGAGGCGGTAGAGTCAGGCTTTGATGAGGCAATTATGATGAATTCGCAGGGAAAAATTTGCGAAGCCTCTGGGATGAATATATTTTTAGTGAGAAATGGGCAACTGATTACCCCTGGATTTGAACAGGATATTTTAGAAGGAATTACCAGAGATAGCGTCCTAACAATTGCCAGAAATCTAGGAATTAAAACGATAGAAAGACCCGTTGATAAATCAGAGCTTTTTATCGCTGACGAAGTTTTTCTGAGTGGGACTGCTGCCAAGGTTGCGCCAGTCAAAAAAATTGAAAATTATCAATTACCAGAGAGCAAACCGATTACTACAAAACTGCGAGAAAAACTCATCGCGATTACGGAAAATCGAGATCCCGATTATCAAGATTGGGTAGACGCGATCGCGCTTGAATAAGAAAATCCGTCAGACAGAGAGACAAAGGCGATCGCATCTCTACAAACTAAACTCCCTTCGCAGGATAAAAGAACAGAAACCTCGGCGAGACTCGAAGGCGATCGCAACATTGATATCTGATTGCCACTCCCGCGTCACATCCACGGCTTACGCTTTTATTTGTATCGATGAAACTCCTCAATCCATAAAAGCAATGCTGCCCTCTCACCAGAGAGGGCATTTTTGTTTGCAGAGGAGATCGGCTCATAACCCAACCCTAAATTAGCGCTACGCCTTAACGCCCATCTGTCGGAGGATAGCAGTACACAGGTTGCTATTGACATCCAGAAAACCATCAATGGCAGTAAAGTGGTTTTTACCAGGTTGGGGTAGATATTCGCCTTTTAAACCTTTCGCTTTCCAGGCTGCTAGAAACTCCTCGGACTGGCGTTGAAATTCTTTAGATTCATCCCCGCCGTAGGTGACAATCAGCGATCCGGCTTTGTCGGGAATATGCAGGATGGGGCTGTTGCGGAGAACTTCTCCCCAAGTTAATTGTAAAGCGGGTTGCAGCCAGGTGTAGGGAAAGGGCATCAGGTCAAATAAACCACTAATCGCGCAGCCTCCTTTAATGATATCGGCGGGTAAACCGTAGGTTCCTTCCCAGTCAGTTGCCATCAGCATTGCTGTTAATTGACCGCCCGCCGAGTGACCAGAGACGTAAATGCGATCGCGATCGCCTCCAAAACTAGAAGCATTTTGATAAATCCAAGCAACCGCTGCTCGACTCTGACGCACGATCTCATCCATTGTCACGGTAGGACACAAAGCATAGTTGGTGACAACTACTGTAACTCCCGCTTCCACAGGTGCTTTGGCGACTAAACTAAAATCCTGGCTGCTGAGCAGTCGCCAGTAGCCACCGTGAATAAACACCAAGATGGGGGCATCCGGTTGAGCTGCTGGAAAGATATCCAGATGTTCGGCTAGAGTGGGGCCAAAAGGAACCTGGAGTTTGCAGGACAACGCAGAGCGCACGCTAGCGCTTGTTTTCACGTAGAAATCTGCGTACACAGTGAAGTCTGGCACCGACTTTTCTACGTTATATTCAGCATCCAGCTCGGCTTGCGTTGAGAAATTACGATAGAGCATAGAGCGTTTCTCGGTTGGGTGGAATAGATTGCGGTTCTAACGTTCAGTAGCGGCTTTTTGAATGTCATTGTAGAAGCATGGCATTCAAAAAGCCCTTACTGATGTATCGCACCCAACCCTTGAATGGCTATAGTAGTGAGCCTTTGAGCCTTCTGTTTCTCGCAGTCGAAACGTGCATCTATTGTAGTTTGACGCTGCGTTGACGAGTGCGAATCAGGAACAAGGCGATCGCTACCAACCCGATAATCGCAGAGGGTTCGGGTACACTAGCGCTAAAACGATTGTTCTGTTGCCTCAGTTGCTCTTTTCCATCTTCAACCGAACGATTAAAACGGTCTTTCTGAGCTTCCGCAATTCTAAGTGCCTCTCGTTGCTCGTCATTGACCAGTACAATCATGGACGAGTAAGGCGTGACAATTTTGTAAGTTTTAGCGATCGCATGAATGGCATCCAGTTGAGCAATCTGCTTTCCATTCAGCTGTTTGCTTAACCCCAAAACCATTTGCCGCGCCGCTAGAGGTTCAAAACCTTGAGTATTAAAGTTTTGAGTTGCATCAGCACTCTGAGTATTTTTGGGGGTTTTTTCCAAAACCCAAGCATAGCCATCCACTACGCTGACGACAGATGACCCTAACGCTGCCTTCGTTGCCTGTTGCTGCAAAACTTCGGAAATTTCAGTACACACACCGCCACCACTGTCTTGAATGGCTTTAAGAGTTGCATCATCGTAAGCAGGTGGCAACGCTCCTAGATGCACCACCCACAACGGTGCAGGCATTACTGGCACATCTTTGCGATTGTCTGATAACTCGTAACCGCTTTCATCCGTCACCAATAAGATGCCGTCGTAAGGCGTATTCCCTCGCAGTTGCGTAAACTGCCGCAGCATTTCCTTGGGTTGTATGCTGCCGTAGAATGTCATCTTCATGGCATCGAAGCGACTGATATCATCGATGCGCTGCGGTTTTGCACCAGGAGACGCACTGATGTACAAATCAGCATCATTATTCGCGAAGATGTTGTCAGCAAAGCCGTGTTGTTCCAACCAGCTCAATGTTTCCGTCAGTTCTTTGGTGCGTACTGCCATACTCCGCGAAGCATCGACAATGACTGCAAACCGCTTCCCTTGGGGCATCAAGTAATCTTTTGCAGCTAAGGGTTTGGCTGAGATTTGGTAGCCATCTGGCAAGTTAACCTGATGTAGACTTGGCTGGTATTGCCCATCTGCTGGCAAAAATGGTTCCAACCATTCATCGCCAACCCGTGCTAAAACTTCTCCATTGCGGATACGCTGGGTGTCTTCATTCCAAAAAATGTTACGCTTCTCTCCTAGCTGAGGTAACGCCCACCCCTTCTCTTGTCGCATGACTTTATAGGTCAGCCACAGATGCATTTCGGTTGGTCGATCTTCTGACTCCGCTTGTTCCTGCGGTGATAAACGGGGAGGAATGGGAAAGGCTCGCAAGCGATATTGAAGTGGCCCAACTTGCTCAAGTAAAGCTGGATCGACGGGACGCCAGCGCCTTACCTGTGAAGTATAAACTTTCTGAGCGGCACCGCGTGGCGAAACTTTGAAAGGGAAGCGCTTGGCTAAGTTCTCGCTGTCGCCCAACCAAACTCCTGTAATTGCCGCGCTTTCTGGCAAAGAAAAGGAATAGAAAATTTCCTCAACATCAGTGGTTTTGTTGGCATACACTTCATAGAGTTCCACATCGGCCCAATCGCCCTGTGGTTTAACGATGACTTGTTGCGATCGCAACCACACCTTTTCCTGGTTAATATTCAGCAACCCTGCCTTGGCATCGTCCAAATTTCCACTAGATTGCAAAGCGTGTTGAATTGCTTGTCGTTCTGCTTTTTGAATTGGCTTGTCAAAAAACTGGGCGTACAGCTTTCCAGCTTTTTCCATATCTCTTAGGGAACCGTTGTATAAGAACGGCGACATCAAGTGATTGTAGCTGTCTTGGAAGAACTGGGAAAGCAGCTCTGGTAAGCCAAAAACGCTCTCATACATAACGCGGATATGGTCATTTTCTTCTGAAGTGCCCAGATACCGATAAGAAGAAAAGTAAGCGTTCAGGAGTCCATCCCGAATCAAGTCGGACTTGGCTACAAGTGCTGCCTTTTCGCTGTCTGATGGTGCTGGGTTCTCTAACAGTTTAAATGCCTGAATCTGAGGCTGGGCATTGAATGAGAGGCACAGAATCATCCAAGCAGTCACCACCGTCCCCGAACCAATAACAGTGCGGTTTCGCCCATGCTGAGCCGCAAAAGCACGTAAGATTCGCTGCCCAGATTGAATGTAGTAGCTTGCCAATATCCAAGGCATGAACAGGGATAGGATAACGCTTACGCAAAAGAGCATAAAAGAGACGGGTATCCACCAGTTTCCGGAAGCCCATATATACCCAAAGTCCCTTATCCACTGAAATTGGAAGAAGTTGTACACGAGAAAGGCGGCTGCGGGTGCGGCATAAAATAGCAGCAGCAACCCTAGGTACACACCAACCCCCGGCATCAGACTGTGAGCCATCATTTGCAACCATGCGATCGCTCGATGACGTTCTGCATAGCCGTATAGCACTTCGAGGTAAAAAGCAACCATACAAACGCCCACTGTGCCCAAAATCAAAGCGCTAGCGGGGGTGAGTTCCGCAAGCCGGAGGCGGAGTCCCTGTCTGAGGAAAAACAATAGTAGGCACAGGAGAAACAGGGGTGCTTCCACGCCATAAAACAAACGCATCAGCTGTAAAGGTTGCTTACGGAAACGCCGCAGTCCCAGCACCGTACAGATAATCGATATCACAATCAAAACTGCAAGGGTGATGAAAAATTCTCTTTCGATCGGACTATTCGACGCAGCCTTAACGATTTCACTTGTATAAGCAGGCCAATACCCAGCGCAGACAACCACCAAAAATGTAATATTACAGAACCAAAATATGCCGTGATATGTGGCATGAAGCAGATTCTTCATAATGCATGTATACCTAGAAACAAATTTTCGATTATTTAGAAAACGATTGAATAAACCATTGATAATTTTGGTTGTCAATCAACCCGAAATTAAATTCTCATTAGCCCTGATTTCTTCAACAGCGATTCTGAATATTTCGTAAACCTCTCTTCGTTTTATTTTTTTAGCGCCCTAAAGCGCTAACGCCCATGCTTTGCTAATGTGGTTCGTTAATTCTTCAATTCCTTATGTACGCTAATCCCAATTTGCAAAGATTCATTGAGTAAACAACTATATTCATCTACGCGATCGCTCAGGCTAAAGGACAGCAAGGAAGTGAGATTTTCTTCAAGGTTTGCAAATAATTCATAATGATTGCTCAGAAATTGACGATGTTTCCTCATGAGCATTTCCGCTTGTAAAGCGCTGCTCAAGGTTTCTTTAGTAATGCTCAAAGCTTGGATGACTTCTTTTCTAGTGCTGAGGTTATTACAGCGAGAGGGTGAACGACTTGCTGATTCTAGTTCATCGATGAGAGCGATCGCTTGAATTACGCGATTGTACTTATCGACTTTATCTAGTAACCTCGATAAAGATTTGACTTGTTTAACTTGTTGCCAAAAATAAGCATTCCAAATCAAGACACCCAACAGAGAAATACTAGAAATGATGATTAATAATCTGGTAACACCATCTGTATTTCCCGGTAAACTTCCAGCGTTGCGAAGTAAAATTAGACTTACTGGCATAACAAAAATTAAGACCAGCATGAGTATAAATAGTTCCGTCAGGAGAACTGATAGCATCTGCTTGGGATTTTTGAGGATAAACCCTCTATAAGCATCAATGGCTAGAGCAGTGCTAGGATCTAAATCAACCAAAGTCTCCAGATCTTCTTTTGTCATCTGTAAATTTTCTAAGTCAGCTTGCATATCAGTTGGTTCCTGTTACGTGCTTAACGAAGACCTAGTGCGTCAGAAACTATTTTCAAGAGATGAAAGTAAAAGTTACTTTCTAGAGGGCGAAATAGCTCGAAGGGGCTACCAGGATTGCCAAAAAAGGGTCTGAGCGTCCATCCTAGTTGGCTTCCGACAAAGCCATATAACACTAACCAGCCTCGAATCATCGCCGTGCGGTTACTTGGCTTGTCAGAATCTTTCTCGTTGATATATATCAGGCTTCGATAAAAAACATTAATCCCAATCAAACCTGTAATGGTAAAGACCAGTACATTCAAGAGTTTAAAAAATTGATAATCGTTAATGGAAAGACGAAAAAACAGGGTGATTGGTGCAAAACTGAAAAGCATTACCCCAATGATTGACATTGAAGCTAATAGTAAAACCAGGTATTGTCCAAAGCTGCGCCTAGAGCCTGAAATTACATCAAAGAAATATAAATTAGGTAAACAAACAGCTAGAGTGATTAAATATAAGGCTGGTAGCTTAATGGCTGAAGCAACCATTTGCAATCCGCCACTAAACGAGCCGATGATTGCTCCATAAAGTGCAAAAAAGACTGAACTACTAATTAACAAGGAAACAATTTTGGTTTCAATTCTTATCCCTTTACTAATCTCTTCCAGAAATTCCTGGCGATCGCGCAAAAAGTACATTAGGATTGCGAAGTGATTCATGACATCTTCTCCTATCAATTCAGGTATCGCTCTACGGATCTCTCAGGCACCTGCCTCAAAGTTGTGGGGATATACCCAAAATTTGTTACAAAACTTTACAAAAACCGTGAAGAGCGAAGATGGTTTGGATAGGCTGACCCGACAGCAAGAGGAGAGAATCTTACTTAATTCCCTGCTATGAACGAACGGGATGAGCGGCTAGGCAAACTAATTGAAGCAGTCCGTCAGCATCCATCTGGGAGCCTTAGCTGGCGAAAAGCGATGAATCAGCTGTTGATAGAAATTCAGCAATTGCCAGGATTGGCGAGGTCCGCTCACCCGGATTACTTGGAAGCTTTGGATGATACATTGCTGAAATTGGCTGATGAAATACACGAATTTGAACCCAGACAGCCTTCTTTAGAGAAGAGTTTGGTGGCTTGGATTAACCTGAAATTACGCCTGAAATATGAAGTGCGCGACTTGCATTCCTCCCAGCAGACTCGCGCCAAAAATCCCAAGAATCCTCAAGCGGAATTTCAAGAACAAGTGAGGAAACCACCCCTCTCGCTTGATGTTCCCTTGGGGGATGAGGGGAGTGAAACTTTTGGCGATCGCTTGGCGGCTTCAGTTCCCTGTACGCTTTTAGAAATAGAAGAACAAACCCGGCGAGAACAGAAACAGCGGAAAAATCAAAGAATTGGGGTTCAGCTAAAGCAATATATTGACCGAGATCCGGAAGGCAAACTTCGCCGTTGTCATCCCCAAGCTTATCCAGAGTGTAACTGCCAAATTCTCAGCCAGCGCCTGCTCTTAAAGTATCCACCCGACAAACTCGCTCTTGTAGCACGGGATCTCAACATTAATTACAACACCCTGAACTGGCATTGGAAAAACAAAGGACTCCCGCTTCTGCAAGCGATCGCTAGAAGTTTGGGCTATCAACCAAATGTAGAAGAAGACTTATGAACAGTATCGCACCCCCTTTTGTTAACGTTCCCCTCAGCGACACCGCCCATCAGATGGCGCGACAATTTGCACAAGAACAAGCAACTCCTGAAAAGGGGGTGCGGGTATATCTCAATACCCTAGCTGTCTGGGCGGTTCACCGCTATCTAAAATGGCTGAGATATGAACCGGATCTCGCCTCAAGCGACAGCTGGCATCCTGGTCTGCGAGCCATGTTTGATGTAGCGGATCTGGTGTTGCCTAACTTAGGTAGATTAGAGTGCCGTCCCGTCCTGCCTGGGGAGACATCTGTTATGCTACCGCCAGAAGTGATGCAAGATCGAGTTGGCTATGTGGCAGTTCAGTTTGGATCGCGTTCTACTCCCACAGAACCAGTCTACTTGCAGGAAGCACAGCTGATTGGATTTGCTCCCGCTGTTGCTACTATCGATCCGCCAGAGGAACTGCAACTTAATGACTTGCAATCTTTGGATGCACTGATTGAGTATCTAGATCAACTCGAATCATCACTGTCAGATGCACCCGACAAGACGCGATCGCAGCTAAACAACTGGTTACAAAATCTCTTCGAGTCTGGTTGGCAGACAGTTGAGCAAGTCTTGACGCCGCAAATGCCTCTTTTAGCATTACGCAGATCGACTGTGAGACGGGCAAAGCGGATCGAGTTGGAAACAAATGCAGTTGTTTTAATAGTCACTCTCCAGCCAGAAAACCAGGAAAGGTTGGGCATTCATCTGCAACTTTGTTCTGTCAATCCACAAATGGCGCTGCCACATCAACTGAAGTTGATGGTATTAACAGAATCTGGGGAGGTATTCAGAGAAATTACTGCTAGCGGAACTGACACCTTCATGCAATATGAATTCAGCGGACAAATGGGGGAACAATTTAGTGTTAAAGTAGCGTTAGGAGATATTAGCATCACAGAAGCCTTTGTCATCTAGGGATTTCTACATAATAAAGGTCTTGTATGAGTGGGTTTATAGTAGTTCTCAAATAACCCAGGTACAGTAGTAGGGGAGAATGAAAAATTTCTTAAATTAACACGTCAAAGTAAATAATAAGATTTAGGGTAACGGCTAACTGCCAGCTATTGAGTTGCTTCAAGTGAGAACAGCACGTACCAAATCTTTAATGGAGGGCAAGCGTGAAACGCATCGTTGAATTTCCTGTAGAGGGGGGCGATTCCATTCTTATAGAAGTGGATCAGCCTAGCGATGATCGCATCGGTTTGGGTGACGACATCGTAGAAAAAGCCCAAAAGACCTTTGAATCTGCCCTCGATACCATCAAGCCAGTAGCCAGTACCATTATTAACAAGGTGCGGAGTTTGAATGAGCCGGCTAGTGAAGTTGAGGTTAAGTTTGGCATTAAAATGACGGCTGAACTTGGAGCCGTAATTGCATCAGGAAAGGGTGAAGTTAACTACGAAATTACCCTGAAGTGGAAGCAAGAGCCTATAAATGGCGGTACCGCTTGAGTTATCGGTTGTCAGGATTTACTCGAAATCGGGAAAGGTTATTGGTGCTGGCTTTTTAGTCTCCTCCAAGCACGTTCTCACCTGCGCTCATGTGGTGACAGATGCGCTAGGCATTCCCCGCACCATTCAAGAACAGCCCGATGGTGTCATCAATTTGGACTTCCCGCTCTTGGCTGCTAAACAGATGTTGGCAGCTAAAATCATTTTCTGGCGACCTGTCAATCCCAATGAGGCGTTTGAAGATATTGCAGGATTGGAGTTAGAAACTGCTCTCCCAGACACCGCTCAACCTGCACAATTGGTCACGTCAGAGGATTTGTGGGGGCATCCGTTCCGCGTTTTGGGGTTTCCAGCAGGTCAGCCGAATGGGGTTTCAGCCTCTGGCGTGTTGCGCTCCCGGATTGCAAACAATTGGGTGCAGCTAGAGGATGTGAAACAACCAGGTTATCGCTTAGAACCGGGTTTCAGCGGTGCGCCTGTGTGGGATGAAGAGTTACAGGGTGTGGCAGGAATGGCTGTCGCGGCAGAAATGAACCGAGCAGACGTAAAAGCCGCGTTTATTATTCCTACCAGGATTCTAGTAAACGCTTGGTCTGATTTGGACGAACAAGCTATTCCCTCTTGTCCTTACCGGGGATTGTTTGCGTTTCGGGAGCAAGATGCTAAGTTCTTTTTCGGTCGCGAGACGTTCACAGAACAGCTAGTAGCTGTTGTGCAAAGACAGCCATTGGTAGCAGTGATTGGTTCTTCAGGCAGCGGTAAGTCTTCGGTAGTGTTTGCAGGTTTTGTACCTCAACTGCGACAGCAAGGGGATTGGCTAATTAACTCATTCCGTCCAGGAGAGCGTCCTTTCCGTAATCTTGCCGCTGCATTGGTTCCGCTGCTGGAAACCCAGATGAGCGAAACGGATCAATTGGCTGAAATTAACAAGCTGGCGAAAACGCTTCGGCTGGGAGACGTAACGTTGCAAGATGTAGTGAAGCGCATTCTGGAGAAAAACTCAAGCACCCGCCTGTTGTTGGTAGCAGATCAGTTTGAGGAACTCTACACCCTGTGCCGGGATGTCGAGGAACGCCAGGGATTTCTGGAGCAATTCCTGGAAGCATTTAACATCTTGAACTTCACCTTTGTCCTCGCCCTGCGAGCTGACTTTCTGGGATACGCCCTCTCTTACCGTCCCTTTGCTGATGCCTTGCAGAATGCTGACGTGAAACTTGCCCCGATGAATCGTCAGGAACTGCAAGATGCGATAGCAAAGCCTGCCCAGTTGTTGGGGGTGCGGATTGAGTCGGGGCTAACGGAGCGCATTTTAGAAGCAGTAGAGAAGGAACCAGGGAATTTGCCGTTGCTGGAGTTTGCCCTAACGCTACTGTGGGCAAAACAGAGAAATGGACAGTTGACTCATCAGGCTTATGAGGATATCGGTGGCGTCGAGAAGGCGCTGGCTGGGTACGCCGAGGCGGTGTATAGCAGGCTAAGTGAGGTAGACAGGCAGGTTGCTCAGTGGGTGTTCGTCCAGTTGGTGTGTCCGGGGGCAGGGACTGAGGACACCCGACGGTTGGCTACCCGTGATGAGGTAGGGGAAGATAAGTGGGATTTGGTGAGGCGTTTGGCTGATGCCCGTCTAGTTGTGACTGGGTGGGATGAGGGTGCTGGTAAAGAAACGGTGGAGATTGTCCATGAAGCGCTGATTCGGCAATGGGGACGGCTGCGCGGATGGATGGAGAGCGATCGCACTTTCCGCTCTTGGCAAGAGCGGTTGCGGACTGTGATGCGTCAATGGGAAAGTACAGGTCAAGATGAAGCCGTTTTGCTGCGCGGGACACTGCTGGCGGAGGCTGAAGCTTGGCAGCAGAAACGTTCAGACGAGCTGAGTGAAGCTGAGCGGGACTTCATATTGCTGAGTTTGGCTCTGCGGGACAAGGAGAAAGATGAGCGTGAACAAAGGCAACAGCGAGAACTGGAACTAGAGCGGCTAGCGCGACAACAGCTGCGATGGCTTGTTGCAGCCCTCAGCACAATTGTTATTGGTACTACAAGTGTACTCGCCTATCCTTATGTACTGAGCTATGTACTGAGCCGGATAGCAGCAGGAGCTATGAAAGATATCCGTGGTGGCATCGCCACCATTGGCACAAATGATCCCCTAGCCCCATCTCAAGAAAGGCCGAAACAGCACATCCGCCTTGCAGCTTTTCAAATTGAGCAGTATGAGGTTTCTAACCGCCAATACCGATTTTGCGTACAGGCGGGGAAATGCTCTCCCCCAGCAACAGAGCCATCTCGCTACTATAATGACGGCCAGTTACACTACCCAATTGTAGGAATTACAGCAATTCAGGCTGCTGAGTACTGTAGATGGCTAGGCAGACGCTTGCCAACAGAACTAGAGTGGGAGGGAGCTGCACGCGGCTTTGAACCTAAAAGCAGGTTGTGGCCTTGGGGCAACACTCCCCCAACACGGCAACGTGCCAATATTCTTTCCGGAAATACCTCAAAGGAGATTGAACTTGTAAACAGCCATCCTGATGGTGTTACCCCCGAAGGTATTTACAATCTAGTAGGGAATGTCCGGGAATGGACTGCATCTTATTTTCCAGAGTATTCAAATTCCACCCAGCAGCAAGTTTGGGATGGTAATTTAAAAAACCTACTTCCTATGGCACTAGCTCAACGGGGAGGTAGTTGGACAGACGAAATGTACTCAATCACCACTAGAGTCCCTGCTCAAGCTGCGCCTGGTAGTGAATCAACTGGAGTGCGCTGTGCAAAATAAGAGAAAACTTAATGTAATCCTAAGCTAGTTATCCAATACACAGAAAAAAATGACTGAATTAATCTCACTTGAATTTTGTGCACCTAAACCTCGTTATTGTAGTGTTGCTAGGTTTGAAAATAGTAAAGGGCAGGAATTCTTGGTTCGAGTTAGTGGCTTAGATCGGCAAGCCGTGGAGCAGTATACCAAGAATCTAAATGTTTACTTTGAGATACTTCCGAGTGAGTCTATACTCACCCAGCCTGACACAATTAGCAAATCTGAAGAAGATACTGAACTAGCTTTGCTTGCCGGAGAAGCTCTAGACATAGAGGGGACTGTTGACCCACTATCAACCGATAGCATAGAGATGGTAGTAGAAGTAGCTAACGCTCAAAACATTGAACTACAAAATAGCTTTAATTTCAACATAAGAAATACTATTGAAGAAAGAGATATTGATGGAGGTAGTTCAGAGATTGTTGTTTCCAACAGTTCATTTCGTAGATTTGGAAAACCTAGGGTGGCGGTTCATGTAACTGCGGGTCAAGTTTTTGTCCAGCTTCTTCAGGGTTCTATAGAAGTAGCCTCGGCTGAAGTTTTAGCTAATGAAACAGGAGAGTTGATACCCGCTAACGATGTCAATTTAGGTACTCGCTTCTCTATCAAAGTCACTGGATTAGGTACTAGCAGAAGCGAATACAACATTACAGGTACTTGGCGAGTTTCATAAGACTCAAAAATCAGCACAAGTAAGCTCTATCTAAAGCGATCGCATTGGCACTCAGAAGTAGGGTATAACAGAATTAATTACGTTGGGAAAACGTGATTAACTTGAAAGCCAGCGCTGAATTTGGTCAGCGTTAGCACATTTATTTTTAATTCAACTTCAAAAGGATAGACACGGCTAACATTAGATGTAATTGGCAAAATTGTTACTGTGGTGGCGGCGCGGTTATTAGTATCATTGCTGACTATTAGCACCGGACGACGTTTAGCCATCTCAGAACCAACCGCAGGGCTGAGATTAGCATAGTAAATTTCACCACGTTTCATCACTCAAGCCATCCGCAATTGTTACATCCCAAGTTGGGTCAATTTCTTGTGATGCTTGTCGGTAAGCCTCCTCAAGTGCTTTCTGTTGGAGTTCTTGTAGTAGTCGTCCTTGGTAGATGTCTTGCTGTTGTTCAAGGAGTTTGACACCTGCAAGGATGACCTCGATCGCACTATTGTATTTGCCACTGATGAGTTGGCGCTGCACAAGGGCTTCAATTTCAGGTGGTAGGACGATTTGCATGGTGTTTGCACAGAGGAGTTTTGGCTCTATTGTAGGCGATCGCTTCTCCCACCACTTCTTGAAGTCCACCGGCATCAAGGAGCGATCACCAAAATGTAGGCAATCTATTTGCACAACAAGTGCCTACATTGCCCCCACTTTTAAAGCATCCTCTAATCTCGCTGGAATAGGCGCTCTCCCCTAGTCTCTTCTGGGCGAGGTTTAAGACTATATTAGTGCTGTAGCAGTTTAATCCCTGAGAGTCCCGAAAGCAGGCAGCGATGGAAAAGTTAGTCATCCTGGATATCGATGGTGACTTGCATCTGGGAGCCGTAGCAACGCTGGAAATTCGGGGAGAAGGCAACCATGCTGTTACCACCCGTGCCAAAGGTAAATTGCCTCCAGCAAACGAGTTGGTGGAACAATACGAACACTGGCAGTCTCTCTATCGCAGTTTGTCGTTCCTGTTTCGCTTGGAAGAAAGAGGAGGACAAATTACCCAGGGTTCTCCAAAAGATTTACTTGAGGCTTGCCGCCAATCAGCTCAAACCTTAGCAGATAGTTTGGCCATTTGGCTCAAAGCTGAGTCTTTTCGCCCGATTCGAGAAAAATTACTCGAAAAATTATTACCAACCGATACAGTGCGGTTGATTCTGCAAATAGAAGACAGCCAACTGCGACGACTCCCTTGGCATTTATGGGATTTTTTCGAGCGTTACCCCAAGGCAGAAGTAGCGCTGGGAGCAACTGCTTACGAACGGGTAGAAACTGACGCACCATTACGGGAAAAACCCAGAATTTTAGCGATTTTGGGGAATGGGAATGGGATTGATATTGAAGCAGACCGACAGTTGCTTTCAGGTTTACTTGATGATGCAGAAATTGTCTTTTTAGTAGAACCGCAACGCCGCCAGTTATACCAACAACTTTGGGACTCATCTGGGTGGGATATCTTATTTTTTGCCGGACATAGTTCCAGCCTTGCTTGTGGCGAAACGGGTGAGATTGAAATTAATGGTAGCGATCGCTTATCCATCACCGAGTTAACCTATGCTCTGAAAAGAGCAATAGAACGCGGCTTACAACTGGCAGTTTTCAACTCCTGCGATGGACTAGGCTTAGCACGTTCCCTCGAAAGCCTCCACATTCCCCAAATCGTCGTCATGCGGGAACCAGTCCCTGACTTGGTTGCTCAGGAATTTCTCAAGTATTTTCTCGCCGCTTTTTCTAGGGGTGAGTCTTTTTATACCTCTGTGCGAGAAGCACGAGAACAGCTGCAAGCTTTAGAGGATCGATGTCCTTGCGCCAGTTGGTTGCCAGTAATATGCCAAAATCCCACAGCGGTGCCTATAATTTGGCAAGGATTACATGATAGAGGAAAAGGGTCTCTTGAGGGGTACGGACACGGCAGTGCCGTGCCCGTACAAACTGGGCAAGATTTCCCCTGTCCCTATCGGGGTTTGTCTGCATTTCAAGAAGCCGATGCACCGTTTTTCTTTGGCAGGGAGGTTTTCACTGAGAAACTGTTGAAAGCGGTATATAATCAGCCACTCGTTGCTACGATTGGCCCTTCCGGTAGCGGTAAATCTTCCGCAGTCTTTGCAGGCTTAATTCCACGTTTGCGTCAGATAGAAAACTGGCTAATTGTTAGCTTTCGTCCGGGGAATCGTCCTTTTTTAAAACTGGCAGAACAACTGATTCCCCTATTAGAACCGCAGTTGCGTGAAACAGATCGTTTGGTTGAAATCAACAAACTAGCAACAGCAATTCAGCAGGGTGACTTGCCATTAATCGCTGTGTTAGAGCGAATTCTAGATAAAACTCCCACAACTGACCATCTGCTTTTATTTGCCGATCAGTTTGAGGAATTGTACGCGCTTTGTCAGGAAGCTGAAATCCGTCAACGCTTTCAAGATGAATTATTAACTGCTGTCAACCAGATACCCAGTTTTACCCTAATTCTCACTTTACGAGCAGATTTCTGCGAATACGCACTTTCTTATCATCCCTTTGCCTCTGCGTTGCAGCGCTTCCCCCCAGAATTTTTAGGGCAAATGAGCCGCTTAGAACTGCAAGCAGCGATCGCAAAACCAGCCCAAAATTTAGGCGTACAGATCGAGGAAGGATTGCGATCGCGCATACTAGATGCCGTTAGCTGCGAACCCGGTTCTCTGCCTTTGCTGGAGTTTGCCCTGACCTTGCTGTGGGAACAACAATGCAACGGTATCCTCACTCATGCTGCTTATGATGCCATTGGGGGCGTCGAACAAGCACTCGCTAGTTATGCCGAACAGGTGTATGCAGCACTCAAATCGGAAGAACAGCAACAGGCAAAGCGTATCTTTCTCCAATTAGTGCATCCCGGTGAAGGCACCGCCGATACTCGCCGCATCGCCACCCGTACCGACGTAGGACAAGACAATTGGAACTTAGTTACGCGCTTAGCAGATGCACGTTTGGTTGTCACCAGACAAGATGAAGCAACAAGCGTTGAAACTGTCGAAATCGTCCATGAAGCGCTGATTCGAGAGTGGCAACGCTTGCGCCAGTGGCTAGAAGATAACCGCAGCTTCCGGACTTGGCAGGAGCGATTGCGGATAGCTTTGCGACAATGGGATAGCCAGCAAGATGAGGGGGTACTGTGGCGAGGTGCGCCGTTATTAGAAGCTCAACATTGGTACGCCGAACGTTCAGCGGATCTGAGTTCAACGGAGCAAACTTTTATACAGGCAAGTTTGGCTCTGCAAGCACGAGAGCAGAGAGTACGCGATCGCCAACGAAGACAAGTTATCCTGGGACTCACGAGCGGTTTGATAGGACTAGGATTGCTAGTGGGAATTGCCACAAAGCAATGGCAGCGAGCTGAAACGGGTGAAATCGATGCCCAACTCAATGCTTTAAGTGCTTCCTCAGATGAACTCCTAGCCTCAAATAAAGAACTAGAAGCATTGCTGGAAAGTTTAAAGGCAGGTAGACAGCTACAACAATCTATCGAAGCCAAACCCGATACCCGCATTCGAGTGGTAACGGTTCTACAGCAAGCCGTCTACGGCGTCAGAGAGTATAACCGTCTGGAGGGACATCAAAGAACGGTCATTAGCCTCAGTTTTAGCCCGGATGGTCAAACCATCGCGTCTGCGAGTGATGACGGGACAGTGAAACTTTGGCAACCGAATGGCACGCTGTTGAGGACGCTGGAGGGACATCGAGACAAGGTAAAAAGCGTCAGCTTCAGTCCAGACAGCCAAATGGTGGCTTCTGCAAGTTATGACAAAACGGTGAAACTCTGGCACCGGGACGGTACACTCATAACTACTCTCAAAGGGCACGCTGGCAAAGTCAATAGCGTTGCTTTTAGCCCAGATGGTCAGTTTCTCGCCTCTGCCAGTGCGGATAAAACGGTGAAACTTTGGCGGCGGAACGGCAGCCTAATTGTCACCTTAAAGGGTCATCGCTCTTGGGTAACAAGTATTCACTTCAGCCCAGATAGCCAAACCTTAGCGACAGCTAGCACCGACAAAACAATTAGACTGTGGCACCGCAATGGTAAATTGCTAGGGATTTTAAAAGGGCACACCGCTTCAGTCAATAGCGTCAGTTTCAGCCCCGACGGTCAGACTTTGGCTTCTGCTAGTGCAGATACTACAGTGAAACTCTGGCGTCAGAATCGGAGTCTGGGAGGTTTTGAAACTCGTCCCTACAGAACTTTCACCGAACACAAGGATCTCGTTTGGGCGGTTAATTTTAGCCCAGACGGTCAAACTTTGGCTTCTGCCGGTGCGGACAAAACGGTGCAACTTTGGCGTCTGGATGGCACGCTTGTTTCTACTCTCAAAGGACACAGCGCTTCGATTTACAGTGTGAGTTTCAGCCCCGATGGTCAGAGTTTGGCTTCTGCCAGCGCCGATACTACAGTTAAACTTTGGCACCCTAACGCTGAGAAACTTCCCACTTTGCAGAAGCATGATTCTGAGGTGCGGGGTGTAAGTTTTAGCCCAGATGGTCAGACTTTGGTTTCTGCCAGCGCCGACAAAACAGTGAGGCTTTGGCATCAAGACGGGAAGCTGCTAAAAACTCTCAAAGGACACAATGGGGAGATTTACAGCATCAGTTTTAGCCCGGATGGACAGACGTTTGCTTCAGCGAGTGCTGACAAAACGATAAAATTGTGGCACAAAGACGGCACGCTTCTGAAGACCTTCCAGGGACATACTGCTAGTGTCTTGAGTGTCCGTTTCAGTCCAGATGGTCAGACTTTAGCCTCAGCGAGTGCCGACAGAACTGTGAAACTCTGGAATCGGGATGGAACTCTACTGGATACCTTGATCGGCCATCAGGAATCGGTAACAAGCGTGAGTTTCAGCCCGGATGGACAGACTTTAGCTTCTGTGAGTGCTGACGAAACGGTGAAGCTTTGGCATAACGGAAGTTTGCTCAGCACTCTACCGGGACATAGTGCTGGTATCTTAGATGTCAGCTTCAGTCCCAATGGTAGTACCTTCGCTTCTGCCAGTGCTGATGGAATCGTAAAACTTTGGAGCAACGGTCAGTTGCTCAAAACCTTAACCGGACATACCAATCGAGTCAATAGCATCAGCTTCAGCCCGAATGGTCAAACTCTCGCTTCTGCCAGTTCTGACGGAACGGTGAAACTCTGGAGCCTGAGTGGGAAATTGCTCAAAACCTTACGTGGGCATACTGATAGCGTTTTGGGGATAAGTTTTAGCCCAGATGGTCAAACAATCGCTTCAGCTAGTAGCGATCGCACAATTATTTTATGGAATTTGGATCTGGATGCCCTACTGGTTCTAAACTGTGCCTGGATGCGGGACTATCTGCAAACACAAAGCCTGTCGATTTGCCAGTAAAGTTGCACAAAATCCAGGTTAATTGCGATCGCTATATCTACCTCTTTGTTGCTTCCAAATTCCTCTGGCTTAAAATCAACAGTTCCCCAACTGAATACACCGAAATGCCAGACCCTCTCAAATTGACACAAGATTAATGACCTTAGATATCACTTATCTACAAATCAAGAATTTCGCAATTGGAGAATCTGCGAGTGTAGCCAAGAATTGCTCCTCATTCCCAGAATCTTGCATTACTACAGGTGCCAGTTATGCCGTTCAAAGTTGAAGTAGTTCCACACAATCTACAGTGGCGAGATGCGTTTGAGGCTGAGTCGCAGCAAGTTGCTGAGGCAATGGGTGAAAATATGGTTGCACTACATCATATTGGTAGCACGGCAATTCCTAATATTTACGCAAAGCCCATTATCGATCTGCTGGTTGAAGTGAAAGACATTTCTCGTGTAGATGAGCAGAGTGCAGCAATGGAGTCACTGGGTTATGAAGTGATGGGTGAATATGGAATTCCCGGTCGGCGATTCTTCCTTAAGAATAGCCAAGCAGGTATCAGAACACATCACATTCATACATTCGAGATTGGTTCAGCACAGGTAAAGCGTCACTTAGCATTTCGAGATTACATGATTGCTCATCCTGACGATGCACAGCAATACAGTAACCTTAAGCGGAAATTAGCCGAGATGTATCCCGATGATATAGAGGGATATATGGACGGGAAAGACGACTTTATCAAAACCATTGACCGAAAAGCAGCAGGGTGGCGTGTGTCTTCAGTAAATGAGTAACAGTGTCCCTATCCAGACTTATATTTTGTTCGCGAGGAGAAACCTCTATGAAATCCCATATTGCGATCGCTGAACTTAGCTATTAGGTATCCAGTAAACCATCTGAGGGTTACGAACATGGCAGAGAAGAAATCTTTGATTTTGCGGCGTCAACAAATTGAAGACAATATGCAAACATTCTCACACCCCTGGAATCCGAAATCCGAAATCTCAGGGACACAAATGGGGCGAGCGCTCGGACTAAAGCGCACCGGAGTCAACTTTGTAAAAGTCCCTCCAGGAAAGGAATCCTTTGTATATCATTCCCACTACCGCGAGGAAGAATGGATTTACATCCTATCGGGCAGCGGAATTGCGGAAATTGACGGCGAAGAATTTGAAGTTGGTGCAGGAGACTTCATGGCATTCCCGACTCCTTCGGTAGCTCATCATTTGAGGAATGCAGGTGAGGAAGACTTAGTTTATCTGGCGGGAGGAGAAAACCTCGATATAGAAATTGCCGATTTCCCGCACCTTGGAAAACGCATGTTTCGCCGTGAAGATGCTATTGAAATCTTTGACCTGTCAGATGCTAAACCGTTTGGAGCATTAGACACCGAATAACGATGAGTTGCGTACTCGAAACAAGTAGATTACAGCTTCGACCCTGCCAGATCGAGGATATTCAACTCATTCACACGCTTTGGACGAGCGATCGCGTCCGGTCTTTCTTATTCGACAACCGGGTAATCTCGTCTGAC
This sequence comes from Trichocoleus sp. ST-U1, assembly GCF_039961835.1. NCBI lineage: Bacteria > Bacillati > Cyanobacteriota > Cyanophyceae > Leptolyngbyales > Trichocoleusaceae > Trichocoleus > Trichocoleus sp. ST-U1. Next base: position 19,069 of record NZ_JAMPJZ010000009.1, on the reverse strand, counting down.
GAGGCAGAATCTTTCGTTGAGGACAGCATCGCGAACTTTGAACAGCATGGGTACGGACTCTGGCTAATCTTTATGCGCGACCTTGAATATCTTGTTGGCTTTGCTGGCTTCTTGCCTTCAGAGGAAGGGACTCCCAGTTTAATCTACGGAGTTCATCCCGATCGCTGGGGATATGGTTACGCAACAGAAGCAGCTAGCGCTGTATTGGGTTATGCTCTGGACACGCTTTCCCTTCCCAAGGTGAGGGCGGATGTGGACGAACCAAACATTGCGTCTGTGCGGGTGCTTGAGAAGCTAGGGATGAGGCAAACGGGACGGGAAGTCGTCAACGAGCATCCTCTTCTTTACTTTGAAAAATTACGATCGCTTTAAGCAGTGCAGAAATTCATCGCGATCGCAAACTATGAGCTGCAATGTCAGCTTGTCACCCAATCAGGTGAGGTGTTATTTCCGCAATTCCTTGTAGTATGCCTGTAGTGAATTGCAACTTTAATTGCCGGAATTACGCCAATGTAGGCATCTAAGCTAATTTTATGATTACTTTAACAATGCGTCCTTATGCAGGGGAAGCGGATTTAGAAGCGATCGCTCACTTGATCAATTCCTGCGAAGCGGTCGATAAACTCGATGAAGGCATATCTGTATCTGAACTGCGACAGGAATTTAAAGCACCTTCATTAGACAAAGCACGCGATCTTTGCCTCTGGGAAAACTCTGACGGTAAGCTGATTGGCTTCGGACGAATGTGGATTCCCCCTGATGGCGAAATCATCGAAGGCTACATTGGTTTCCACGTCCACCCAAGCGATCGCGGCGTTTATCTGGAAAAACAGATCGTCGCCTGGGGTGAGGAACGGATGCGCGAAGTTAGCAAAGAACGCTGCATGAGTGTTAAGCTGCGCTCCAGCGCTCGCGAAGACCAAGCCGAACGCATCGCTTTCTTAGAAAGTTGCGGTTTCACTGCCGATCGGTACTTTTTCACCATGAGGCGATCGCTGGATGAACCAATACCACAACCGCAGTTTCCAGCAGGTTTCACCATTCGCCAAGTAGAAGTTGAACAAGACGCAGAAGCGTGGGTGGAGATGTTTAACCAGTCGTTTATCGACCATTGGAATCATCACCCTTTAACTGTGGAGATGCTTAAGTATTATCTAAGCGACCGGGATTACAAGCCGGAATTAAACTTGATTGCGATCGCTCCTGATGGGACTTTTGCTGCTTTTTGCCACAGCAGGATCTATACAGAGGAAAATGCACGCAGCGATCGCAACGAAGGCTGGATTGCTGTACTAGGCACGCGGCGCGGCTTCCGTAAGATTGGGCTGGGACGAGCTATGTTACTAAGCGGGATGCAGCGTTTGAAGGCTGCTGGCGTAGAGACAGCCAAGCTTGGCGTCGATGCTCAAAATCCTTCAGGTGCGCTGCAACTCTACGAATCTGTCGGTTATGCCACACTTCACACCCGCATTTTCTACGTCAAGGATGTGTAGTTAGACTCTTGCTTAAAAATCTTGCTGCCGAACTCTTGACAACTTTTGTAGTGTTTATGTAGTATAAAGTAGTGAAGCAAGAGAACGACAAGTTCATACATCATCTTGCTTCCAACTTTAAGGAGGTGTTCAAAATGGTTCACATTCGTTTTGAAGGTCGTTCTTACGACATTGAAGAAAAGCAACTAGGTGTAACGGATGGCATGAACGACAAATCCGTTAAGGAACGCCTTGCACAGCATTTTGATGTTAGAAGCGATCGCTTCCAATCCTACGTTGTCGATCGTCGTCCCAGTGGCGATTTAATTGTGCGCCCAGAAGCAGTTTATGGCTAAATAGTTTTGAATTTTAAATTAATTCAAAACTCAAAAGTCAAAACTCGAAATTATTCCTGCCCCGCGCCCCGACAGAAAAAGCATACACACCATTGATAACGATCCTAAGGTAGTGAAATTCGGGCGACCGAACTAGCGAAGCATTCCAAGTCTCTTGTCAGATGCGGTTTGCGCGTCCACTGCTAAGCAATGTTTAGTAAGAACGGTCGTAAGTTGTAATAAAGCTTTTTCGACTTGCACGGGCGTAACTTTCAAAACTTTTCCCGCGCCCTAATTTGTGAAGCCTACACACATTCCCGTTACGGTCGGGGAGGTAGTGGGTTCGATTCCCACCAGCTGCTCTATTATGCAGCTGTAGCTCAACGGATAGAGCGCCAAGTGATAAACGCTTTGCTAACTTGCGCGGGATTGAAATTCAATTTTTCTGCGAACTGATGTGAAAATCAAGGCACGCGCCCTGATGTAAGAAGCATACAAACTGGTAAGGTTCGGGAAACCGAATTGTAGGTTCGATTCCTACCCTCTCCGCTGCTTGGAGAGGTGTAAAAAAGCTTTTTTAACTTGTGCGTAGCCTCCCATATTTACACTAAATTTTGTGTCGCATCACTTCGTATCCTAACTTAGAAAGCTTACATACTAGCTCTGTGGTAGAGCAATCGACTATTAATCGATAGGTCGGGTTCAACTCCCGTTAACTATAGCTTTCTTAACTTGTACGAAGTGACAATTCTTTCCAAAACAGATTGCAAACTAAAGAGTGCGTTTTATGGATACTCAGCTTTAAATTTTGTGTTCCGCGCCCTAACCTGAAAAGCATACACACATCCGCCTGATAAGCGGGAGATGTAGGTTCAATTCCTACCGCTGCCATGATTTGGCAGTGTAGAGTAACGGTAACTCTCCAGTGAATCGCTTTTTTAACTTGTGCGGAACACCCATTATTTTTAAAGCGGCAAAATCGCTTCGCGCCCTAATAGATAAAGCTTACATACTAGCTCAGTTGGTTAGAGCACTTGACTCATAATCGAGCCGTGACGGGTTCAATTCCCGTGTATACCCAAACAGCTTTTTCGACTTGCGCGGAGCGATTTAAATACTACTAAGTTTATTGTTATTTTTAATATTTACTGGAGGTGTTTCTAATGTTATGTAGTTCTTCCCTAATTACAGCAAACTTAGCCATAACTGAATGGCAATTCATCAAAATCAATAGATATTTAGGGACGATACTAAGTAATGAGCGAACACCGTTTGGGAGAAATTGTCATTGAACGTCCTCGTGGAGGCATGAGGATAAGTGTAAAAAAGCTTAAAGGTTATAAAAAAGCTCTGCAAAAGATTACTCATGAAGCAAGTGAAGATGGGTTGCTAAGCCCTTATTTAATCAAGACAAGAAAACGCACAAAGCACTTTTCAGACCATCTAGGTCCATTACGTCGCTGGTTGCGTTCTAAAGTAGGCGAATCTTGGGATAATGTTTACAGCGAACTATGCCAGCAGCTTGAAACGAGAACGTTATCAGGACAACATATTCTCTCCCATGTATGGGGTTTTGTGGAAAAGGATGTTGAACTAATTGATGGAGTTCCTTATTCTACTAAATCGTGCAAGTATTTACCCAGAAATCCGCTGAATTATTGGAGAGAGCAACTTTATATCCATCCCGACACTAAAGTTCTCTGCCTAGCGAAGAAAGCACCCAACAAACCTCCCGAAAAGCTAGACAATCTAGTAGTTGTTAATGACCGCCTAGAATACCATAGAATTAACAATTTGTGGTATGCAATAAAGCTTCAAAATACACCACCAACAAAGCCAGTAACAGATATTGTCTTAAAAGAAATTGCTGACGGTTGGAGTGTACGGGAGAAGCAAGGTAGAAGAATCTACAGAAAAAGTTACGCTGTCGATAAACGTCAGTGTAACAAGAAGGAAATAAAGTTCATTATGCAGCAGCTTGCAAATAGTTAAACTTCTCATTCCGCGCCCTGATAGAAAAAGCTTACATACTAGCCGAATTGGTACAGGCGCTTGATTTAAGCTCAAGATTATGCAGGTTCAACCCCTGCGTATGAAACAACAGCTTTCTCGACTTGCGTGGAATGATAATATTTCATTTTTTATTATGAGGAGGAGTATAAAGATGTCTGTAAAAACAATTAAGATTTTAGAGCAATTAAAATCTTTAACACTAACCGAAGCGGCAGAATTAGTTAAGCAAGTTGAAGATACTTTTCGAGTTGATGCTTCGCCTCGCCAGCGGACAAGTATTATTGAAATAATCGAGGAAAAAGGTGAAGAGCTTTCTGTACAAACTGAGTTTGATGTAGTTCTGGAGGAAGTTCCTGCTGATAAGAAGATTGCAATCCTCAAAGTTGTACGGACTTTGACTAATTTGGATCTGAAGTCAGCAAAAGATTTTGTTGAGTCAGCGCCGAAAGTGGTGAAAGAAGCGATCGCACTCTCCGACGCAGAAGAAATCAAGCAACAGCTAGAAGCAGCAGGCGCTAAAGTTTCTCTCAAGTAGTTTGCACTCTCGCAGTTGTGAAATATCAGTCACTCAGTGAGATAGAAAGTCTAATTGCGGCATTCGAGAATTGCACCTTGCCACGAGACGAGTGGAATGATCGCGCACATTTAACAGTTGCACTATGGTATCTCACTCGTTACTCGAAGGCAGAAGCGACGAATTGCATACGCGATCGCATCCAGCGTTACAACTTGGCTAATCGGATTAAAACTACTAAAAACAGTGGCTATCACGAAACGATGACACTGTTTTGGATTCGGATTGTTAGTCACTATCTATCGGTTGCAGCTCGAACTCGCTCTATCGTATATCTTGCCAACGAACTTATCGATAGTTACGCAGATAAAAATCTTCCTCTGACATACTACAACCGCGATCGCTTTAATGTCTTGGCAAGCTCGGATAAGTTGGACTGAACCGGATTTGAAACCTTTAGATTAGCAGGGATGACAGTCTCTTGCTTGGCAAATTATAATGGCAGTTGTCGCCGCGCCCCAACAGAAAAAGCTTACATACCCTTTTAAGGTAAAAAAACAGCTTTCTCGACTTGCGCGGCAGCAATTAACTTGCGTGCGACACCTGCCTCCTCAACGCTTCAAATGAAATGGAGGTAGTTGCAATGAATACACTAGAACGCGACTTGCGTTTAGAAATGCTCAACAGTCTGCTGACTACGCCACACCGGGAACTCGGTAAGGTAGCAGAAGTGCATAAGATGATGGTCGAACTTGACCCCATCTTTTACGGACACCTGGCTGTATGGTATCAGCGTCAGGGTGATGTGCGCGACCACAAGGAAGTTTTTGTCGGCAATTTGCTGACCAGCAGCTTGAACGAACATCGGGGCGCGGGTTTCATGATGTTACAAGAGTTTCCGCCTTACCAGGTGGCGCGGATTGTAGACTTTATGAAGCAGCATCAGCAAAAGTTGCCGCGTTCGGCGCGGACTGCGGTGCGGCGTTATTTGCAGGAACGGGAGAAGAATCCTGCATTTTTCGATCGCGCAGCGGTGCGGGGACGCAAGGCGATGAAGCATCTTTATGCAAGTTTGCACATACGCCCTAGCGATCGCGCTAACGCCGTACTATTCAAAGATGTACCACCTGAAGATAGTCTTGCGTTTGCACTCAAGCAGCTTGCAAAAGCAGAGACACCACAAGCACAAGCACAACTGATTGCAGAACACAAAATTCCCTACACTGTCGCCATTGGTGCGGTGAAGGAAGTAACGCCAGAAGTGCTGATGGCGCTAGTTAACGCCATGTCACCGCAGGAGGTAATTAACAACCTTAAGTCACTCCAAGCGCGAGGTGCGATGGAGAACGCTGAGGTGAAGGTGTTGATTGATGCAAAACTGGCAGAAGCTGCAACAAGCGATCGCGTGTCTGCATTCAAGGCGATGAAAGCGGCGGGTGTCGCCAATGTCGATGATGCAACTGTGGCGCAGCTAGAGCAAGTTGTCAACGAACAGGTGAAAAAGCGGGGTAAGATTACTAAGTCTACTGCCTTGTTTGTAGACAAAAGCAGCAGCATGACTGAAGCGCTGGAAGTCGGAAAGCAAATTGCAGCTTTGATTTCTGGCATCAGCGAAGGTAACTTATTTGTTTATGCCTTCGACACCAAAGCTGTTGAAGTAAAAGCACAAGGTAAAGCGCTGTCAGATTGGGAGAAAGCTTTCCAGAAATTGTTTCCGGATGGTTGCACTAGCATTGGTGCATCACTGGAAAAGATGCGGCAAAACAAACAGTCGGCAGAACAAATCATCATCGTTACCGATGAAGGCGAAAACAACGCTCCTTTCTTCAACACAGTTTATCCCCAATACTGCGAAGAATTGAAGGTAGTGCCGAATGTAATTATTGTCAAAGTTGGCAATCATAGCAACCACTTAGAAAAGCAGTTGCAACAGTCTCAAGTATCGCTGGAGACATTCACTTTCGCTGGTGATTACTACTCTCTGCCAAACTTGGTGCCATTGTTGTCTCGTCCATCTCGCCTTGAATTGTTGATGGAAATTCTAGAGACACCGTTACCAGTGCGAGTTGATAACTAGATAGGTTCACTTGTGGCTAAATCGAAGCATAGAAAGCCTAACCTCTAACCCCTTCCTCTTGTAAGAAAGGGGAAGAAAAAAGCCCCTCTCCTGCAAGGCGAGGGGTTGGGGAGAGGTCAAAAAAATTATTAGTGAAGGAGGAATCAAACATGGTGGCAATAACTGCAAAAACTGTCCACGAACTGCGCGTGAAAACAGGTGCAGGCATGATGAATTGTAAGAAGGCGCTGGATGAAACCAATGGCGATATGACCAAAGCGATCGCATGGTTGCGCCAAAAAAGTATGAGTAGAACCTGCGGCGTCAGCCATCGTATTTCCGCAGAAGGAATTATTGACAGCTACATTCATACTGGCGGTAAAGTTGGCGTACTAGTAGAAGTAAACTGCGAAACTGATTTTGTAAGTCGCAGCGAAGTATTTCAAACCCTGGTGCGAAACATCGCCATGCAAATTGCCGCTTGTCCGAATGTGGAGTATGTAAAGGTAGCAGACATTCCGGCTGAAATTGTTGCGAAAGAAACAGAAATCGAAAGGGGACGCGATGACTTGGCTAGCAAACCAGCAAACATCAAAGAAAAAATTCTTCAAGGGCGAATTGAAAAACGCCTGAAAGAAATGTCTTTGATGGATCAGCCTTACATTCGCGACCAAAGTATCGTGGTGGAAGAACTGGTGAAGCAAAGCGTAGCTCAACTGCGTGAAAATATCCAAGTGCGTCGTTTTGTCCGCTTTGAGTTAAGTGAAGGCATTGAAAAGCCTGAAAGCAACTTTGCCGAAGAAGTCGCTGCACAAATGGGCGGCAGGGAATAAAGGCTTGGCGAATAGAATTCGCGGCTACACAAACAAAGTCCGCCTGCGCGGACTATCGGAAAATTGAGAATATTGAAACCCGCGCACCATCCGGGTTTAGTCTGTGTAGCTGCGGTTTCAACCGCCCAGGCAACTCGATTTGTCTTGCTGGAGAAGAAACCCAAATTGCGATCGCTCGGAATGGTGAATGGGGATTCAAAAAATGGAAATTGAGGGGCTGAAAGTTTTTAGGTGGACATAACTTACTTGGAAAGCGATCGCGCTTAGAGTTGTTGATGGAGATTCTGGAGACAACGCTGCCAGTAAGGGATGTGAGATAGAGGTACCTCAGTTGTCGTAAGGTGCGGTCTAACAATAACAAACTCGTTTGCTAGGCTATAGGTTGTTGTCTAGATCAATGGCTAGGCAACAACTTCATATTTTAATTACTGTCATTCAATGAGCAGAAGCAAGCCTGACCCCAGAAAAATAATTTCTGACAGTCCAAACCGTCGTCCCTACGGAGCAAAGGTTGGAATTGTCTTGGGTGAAACAGATGAGTCTGGCTTCGATGGAGAGGCTTCCCTGCTGCTTAACGATAAGGAGTCCATTGTCCGCATAGTGCCGTTAAAGGAGGAAAAGGACGAGAGCCAGTTTAGGGGGAGGAGAAAAACTGCCAAAAAGCTGGATGTCTACGTAGAGGGATTTGCAACTGCGGGTGAAGCTGAACAGAAGGGTTTAAAGCTCTCACTAGCTCTTCTCTGGGCAGCGATTTCAAGGAAGCATCCACTCCTGCTGGATTATCACACTCCATTGCCTTGTATGGTCTTTGATCGAACCCAACAGGGCAGAGGCGGATCGGGGTTCATGATGAGTGTAAGTTTCAGAGTAGTCATGAGCAGCAGTAGTATGGTGGAGCGTATTAACGAAATATTTTCGGCTGACCTTGAGGTTGACCGACAACTCTTGGTATCTATGGAGTTGTTTGCATCAGCAAGGTTGGAAACGACAGAGCGTTCCCGATTTGTTGGACTTGTCTCTTCTCTCGAACCGCTAGCTAAACGCAATCGTTACCCCAACCCAGAACTTCAGGATTTAATTGGCAGTTTCGTCGAACAGTTAAGCAACACAGCCTCTATTCCTGACAATATTAGAGCGTCAGTCCAAGGTCGGATTCGGGAGCTAGAGCGCGAATCGATTTCTCAAGCCATCAAACGCCTTGTGAAGGAGCATCTTCCTGAAAATCCAGATGCTGTTTCTATGATTGACGAAGCTTATAACATTCGTAGCAAGATTTTACATGAGGGAGCATCTGATGCCGACTTAGATCGCAAGAGCCAGGAGATAGAAGACATCATTAGGCAAATCTATTCCCGTATTCTCAAGCACGATTTATTCGTTCCGCCTAACCAATAACTTTTCTTACCTATTTGATAACTATCTCACCAGAAAGCCCTGGCGAATGTAATTCGCGGCTACACAAACGAAGTCTGCCTTCGCGGACTATCAGAAAATTGAGGATATTGAAACCGGCGGAGGCGGGTTTAGCCTGTGTAGCTGCGTTTTCAACCGCCCAACCTAAAATAAATTATTTAGGAATCAATTCCCAAGAAGAAATAGTTGATTTCTGTCGGTGGTGAATCGCCTGGTTTCGGATGTAATCAGCAACTTTATCGATAGCATCATGGCTCACAGTAAAAGCCCCGTAGCTGCCTTGCCATTTAAAGAATTCACCAGGTTTAATTTCGTGAGTAATTAGATGAGAAGAACTACCTTTAATTTGTTTAACTAAATCAGATACAGCCAGAGTAGATGGGAAACTCGTCAAAAGATGGACATGATTTTCAATACCACCAACAGCGATCGCTGTGCATCCGAGTTGTTTGCACTGTCTAACAATGGCTGCATAGATTACCTTTTGGATATCCGGCGTAATTAGAGGCAATCTATCCCAAGTAGCCCAAACACAATGGAGATACAACTGTGTGAAATTCGACCTCATTTTCCCTCAACCTAAATATGCAAATTTTTCAACCACGATTATCGCATTTAGTCCGCGAAGGCGGACTTCGTTTGTGTAGCTGCGAATTCCATTCGCCAGGTAATTTTTTAACTAGAAGGAGTGAGACTAATTATGACAAAAGCTCTCAATCATGTTGATGTGTGCTTTGTAATTGATACAACTGGCAGTATGGGTAGTTTCATCCAAGAAGCAAAACAACAATTGCTGGATACAATTCGTTTGTTGTCAGCTGACAGTGACATCGATTTGCAAGTCGGTTTAGTAGAATACCGCGATCACCCTCCACAAGACACGACTTTTGTAACTCGCATCTATCCGCTAACTGCAAAGTTGCAGGAGATGCAGAAGAACATTAACAAACTAGAAGCGAATGGGGGTGGAGATCATCCGGAAGCTGTTTATGATGGTGTTCAGGATGCGGCTAACCAGATGAAGTGGAGACGCAACAGTTGTCGCTTTATTCTGTTGGTGGGTGATGCACCGCCACACGGTTTTCACGCAGATCGAGACAGCGATGGCTTCACGCATACCGATCCGGCGCGATATCCTAATGGTTTAACGGTGCAGTCGGTAACGGCGGCGGCGGAAAATCAGCGGGTAACGGTTCATGCACTGTGCATGGGAAGCGATCGCGCTACGTTGCAGTCGTTTACCGCGATCGCAACTGGCACGAGTGGACAATGTGCCTCTGTCCGCGATGCTAAAGATGTTATCAGTCAGATGGTAGCTATGCTAACTAGCGAATTCCGTAACTTGGAATTTGACGGTAAAGTATTAGATACGGTACAGCGTCTTGGTTCTCTAGATATCAGCGCTACTGCTGAAACTCTCGCTTGTCCAAGACTGCAAGTTGCATCTGCGATCGCACGACTTGGAAAGCGTGGTTTTTTGGATGCATTAATTGTCTAGGTAATGCTTGCGTGCCCTAACTTTTAGGGCATACATACTGTTTACGAGAGGATAAGTATCCGTGGCTTCGACTCGATCGAAGCAGCGAACGTGGGAGGAAGGGGCGAAGAACCTGGGAGGTAAGCGATTAAGTAGCTATCCTTTAAATAGTGTGTAATAACTAACCAGCGGAGTTCCTTTTCGATTGCGATCGCTTTGCTCTATTAACTTGCACGCAAGCAATCCCTAATATATATAATTAATGGCGAAACAACGACTTGACACCTTATTAGTAGAACTTGATTTATGCACCTCCCGGCAGTTAGCACAACGGCTAATACGTGCCGGTGAAGTAATGGTTAATCAGCAAGTCATTGATAAGCCGGGAACTGAGGTAGAAACCGAGGCGCAAATTAAAATTAAAGAGCGATCGCGTTTTGTTTCCAGAGGCGGTGAAAAACTCTCCAAAGCACTTGAAGAATTTGGCATTTCCGTACAAGATCGAATTTGCTTAGATGGCGGAATTTCTACTGGCGGATTCACCGATTGTTTGCTGCAAGCTGGGGCAAAAAAAGTTTATGGCGTTGATGTCGGTTACGGACAAGCCGACTGGAAATTACGCAATGATGCGCGGGTAGTGTTGAAAGAACGGACTAATCTGCGCTATCTCACCCCAGAGGAATTGTACGGTGATGAACCGCCAGCAGATTTAACAGTTGTAGATGTTTCGTTTATTTCCCTAACCAAAATTCTCGATGCTTTGTGGAAATTGACACAGCCTCCTAGAGAAGCGGTATTGCTAGTAAAGCCGCAGTTTGAAGTTGGGCGATCGCGTGTTGGTAAAAAAGGTGTGGTGCGAGATCCTGACGATCAAGCAGATGCTATTTTCCAAGTGTTACTAGCCGCGCAACCGTTGGGATGGCAATATCGCGGCTTAAGTTGGTCGCCAGTGACCGGGCCTGCTGGTAATATCGAGTATCTGTTGTGGTTGGATGTGGATAGCGCCACACCACCGCCGAGTTTGCAAGCCATTAAACAGATTACCGAAGCCGCTGCATCTCACTTTCGGGATAATCTTAAATCGTAAATTTTTCTGTCAGTTTTGATACCGTTTAGCTCTATTCAGGTCAAATTGAGACAGAAGCAAGCCTTAAAAGTAGAGGGTCAAAGCATGAGTACCCAAGACCAAGCACGGGAATTGATGGCGCAGCACCGTCACCACGACGAACACTTACACGAGTCTATGCGAAGCCGTGCAGAGGCTGAGGTACATCAAACCCATCCTGCTGACGCCCATACCCAAGAACAGGCGCGGGAATTGATGTCGCAGCACCGTCACCACGACGAACACTTACAAGAGTCCATGCGAAGCCGTGCAGAATCAGAATTAGGCGCTGCCGATCGTACTGCTGATTCTTCCCAAGTACAATCTTGATCTGAATTTAAAAGTCGAATCAGACTGAGAACTTCTCCTGCACCCCTTCCCTCACAGGGAAGGGGTTGGGGGTTAGGTTTTGCGTTCATCTATTTGCTTGGAGATTTGCTTTGAGATGTTCCGCCGAATTGCAACAATTCCTGCCGCAAGCGATAAAGAATTGTATTCGGTTCTACCTGATTGAGAATCTCTTGAATGACGGTATTCGCTCCCAACTGTCCCCAGGTGCAGCCTTGTTCTAGATACACCTGCGCCGCCCGACCGACTGCATAAGCTCCATATCCGGCGATACCAGCCTGGGCGATCGCTGCACCGCCATAAGCCGTAATATTCGTTGGACTCTCCCCAGCGCCAATCGCCGCCGCACTCTTGCCCAACCCGAAAACTAAACTACTGCCGAATTCACCCAGCAGCAAGCCGCCTGAACTAAACACAATGGTTTTCCAAAGCTTTCCAACTTCATAACCAGTCATCGGCAACCCATACAGCCGCGACAAGGAGCGAATCAGCGCCAAATCCGCCACCGTTCCTGCCAAGACATCCAAAACAGCAATCGGATTGAGTGCAACTGCGATCGCTTTGTATCTCACATAGCTCCAAATTAGCTGCTCCGCCTCAGTTTCACGAGCCGCCACCACCTTCTGAGCAATGCTTTCTTCAGCTTCTCGCGCCTGAACTAAGGCATTGAGCGCTAAAAGCGATCGCCCTTCTCGATTCAGAATCCCCAAAATCTTCTGCTTCAACTCATCCACCTGCGGCGGCGGCGTCTCCCATTCCTGCGTGACGCGACCATCGGGCCACTCTACTCGCACCTCTAGGGGTGCAGGTTCCGCCGCCACCATCACAATTTCATCTTCTTGTAAAGCGGAGAGCGATCGCGTCTCTCTGCTTCCAGCACCCAGAATCTGCAACTGTTGATAAATCGCTTGTCGGTCTTGCTCCGGATACAAATCAATCTTGTTAAATACTAAAAGCAAAGGCTTCTGGCTCAGGCGCAATTCGCACAGTGCCTGATACTCGGTTCGCGTGATATCACCCGCCACCACAAACAAAATCAGGTCAGATTGACGCGCTACTTCCCGCGCCATTTCTGCTCGCGCTTGCCCCTGAATTTCATCCAATCCAGGCGTATCAATCAATTCCACCTGCACCTTACCCGCCGCGTTAGGCGTCCAGCGCACGGAACGGGGCCACTGAGTCACCCCATTCAGCGGCCCAGTTTGCAGAATTTTCTGCCCCACTAAGGCATTTAACACTGCTGATTTGCCGCGACTGACTAAACCAAAAGCGGCTATCCGAATCACACCCTGGTCTAACTTATCAAGCGTAGACTTTAAAAAATCCAGTTCAGTTTGCAGCGCTGCGGTTGCTTCTAATTTTGAAGGGTGCCGTTGGCTGCGAGAGTGGGAATACCAAGACAGCGCTTGCCGCAGACTGGCACGAGCGCGATTGAAGTGAGTTTCTTGCAGAGTGCTGCGTGCAGAGGATGTGTGACCCCCAACAGCGGCATTGGTTTGGGATAATTGAGGATGGCTCAAGGCTAGATTAGAAGAAGCTACAGATCCATTTTCGCTCGATATCTCATTGCGATCGCTTGATTGCACTCTACCTGAAATGAAAAATCCACTTCTTTGTTCTCTTTTCCTAACCACCTGCCTGGTGGGTGGCGCTCCCATCATTAATGCAGTGCAAGCTGAGCAACCGATTTTACTTGCTCAGTCAGTATGGAAGCCATTCTCTTCAACAAGAGGAGGCTTCACCGTGTTGATGCCCAGTACACCCAACCAAAGTCAGCAAACGCTTCAGACTAAAGGTGGGCCAATTAAAGTGCAACTCTTCCAGGCTTTCCGACCAAATCAAGCCGGTTATGTAGTTGGTTATTCCGAGCTTCCGGCTAATCTGATCAAGACTCAGCGTGATGTCAACGATTTTTTAGCTGGGGCAATTTATGGATTTACAAATAGTTCAAAAGGGAAGCTTTTAAGCCAACGGAATATTACTTTAGCAAATTCTCCGGGAAGGGAATTCAAAGTACAACTATCCCAAGGAGTAATCATTAAAAGCAGATTTTATTTGGTAGACCGGAGACGATTTTATCAAGTTTTCGTAGTAACAGATAGAGAACAAGATCTAGTTAAAAGTATTGATGGATTTTTGACTTCTTTCAAACTTACTAAAAATCCATCGGCAGCCCGAAACGTCCCCAAGGAAAACCTCAACGCCTCTTTACAAAAGGCAGTCTGCGCTCAAAATTGGACGCAAGCGATCAAAGTAATCGATCGAATGAGAAAAGTTGTCCGCGATCCAAACACTCAAAGTCAGTTAGTAGCCTATCGACAGCAATTACAAGGTTTGGCAAATTCTGATGTACCCGTTCCTGCCTCAGTTCTTACTGGTTGCACCGCGGCTCAGTCAGCAAAATAAACACGCTACAGCGATCGCAATCCGATTGTAGTTGTGAGCTAATGGTTCGGATACCCGACTTCGTAAGAGTTGTTGGGTATCTCGCCTTCAAGAATCATTTAGGATTGCGATCGCACTGCATTCTCTATTTTCAGTTTGCGATCAATTCACGGGTACTCTCGCAGCTAGGACGAGCCAGAAGTCTAGGATATGGCTCCGAAGCAAATTCTTGGTCGGGGTTGCTTAATAAATAGCGATCGCATACTCCAAATAGTTCCGCTTCAGTCTGGGATAGGCGCATATCTTTTAAGAAAGATCCAGCGGCATCCACACTCTGACCGATGTAATTTAGATACATCTTCATATAGCTAACCCGCGCTTTCTCCGGTACTGTCCATGCTGTCATCGTTCGACGCAGTAGCTCAATGTAACCGCGAACTTCACCCAGCGTTACGATAGAAACAGGTTGACCGCTCAGGTATTGGCGAATTTGCTTAAAAATCCAGGGATTTCGGATCGCAGCGCGACCAACCATTACCCCGGCTGCTCCTGTCGTGTCTAGAACCGTTGCTGCTGTTGCGGCAGATGTCACGTTCCCGTTGGCTAAAACTGGGCAATTCACCCGTTGTACGGCATGGGCAAGCAGATCGTAATGCACGTTGCCATAATACATTTCTTTGACAGTACGACCGTGCAAGCTCAGCAAATCAATTTTGTGCAAATTAATCAAGTCGAGGATACGATCGAAATTAGCGGTATCTTCAAAGCCAATTCGCATTTTGACGGTCAAAAGCCCATCGACTGCCCCCCTCAACTCGCCAAGGATCTGGCTAATCTTTTCAGGATCGCGTAACAGTCCTCCACCCACGTTTTTGCGATAAATTCTTGGTGCAGGACATCCCATATTCAGGTCGATACCCGCGACTGGATAGCGACTTAGTTCTTTCGCAATGCGTACAAGATCGGAAACGCTCTCACCAATAAGCTGAGCAAAGACGGGGCGTCCGGTGGAGTTCTCTGTAATTGATCTGAGGATGTTTTTATCTAAACCCGAACTCGTGTGGACGCGAAAATACTCAGTAAAGAAATAATCAGGACTGCCATAGTTAGCGATCGCGCTCATGAACAGCAGATCCGTCACATCCTGCATGGGAGCAAGCGCCGTTAATTTCAGTCCCGGATACATAGGAGGCGGAAGTAGAGCGGATTGTGACATTTGCGCGGTCGGTTGATGTTGGATAAAAAATTATTTTTTGTTGCGATCGACAAACTTCTTGTCACTCGGACTAAAAAGCTTGAAAGCTTGTAGAATCCCAACTTGGATTTAGATAATCATCCTTTTCAGATCGTCCCATACAGCGACTTATTATTTTAGCTTTAAAAAGATGTCATTTCAATAGGTAATGGTTACTGCCTGTACCTTTTAAAATGACGAAGATTTGTTAATAGAAACAAATATCTTTTATTCTAAAATTATTCAACACCAATTAATCAATTCATTCTAATTAACGCCAGTTACTCAAAAATTATAACCAACTCCAATTAAAAGTCCGACATCAGCATTGCGATTAGTGGGGAAGCCTGCATTTGCCCGTACCGTGCCCGTTAAGTCTCTTGATAACGGAACATCAACGCCGCCAGAAATAAGTGGACTGATATTCAGACCATCGGCAATCCTGAGCATGACTCCTCCACCCAGGAAAGGGGAGATAATAGTTTGTCCAGATGCACCGCGAATGGGAAACTCACCAGTCAGGGCAATCATCGAAGTTGCAGTGCGATCGCCAAATATGATTGTGGCATCGTGCAAAGACAGGTTGTCCGTAAATCCGACCTTGGTCAGAATCGCTAGACCTCCCGTTCCTAGGGCAGTCGTATCACCCGCTAGTCCGATAGCACCTCCAACACCGATATAGCTGCGCCGGGGACGAGATTCTGGTTCGGGATTGACCTGAGCTTTCAGCGGTGCATTTGTTTGTGAAGGAACTGCATCTGATTGCTGCAAAACACCTTTAAAAGTAGCATCAGGGGTTGACAGTGAACCTGCTGACTGGGCGTAGGATTGCGCTGGCTCTAAGACAGCGGAGCTAACTAAGCAGACAAGACTCAGTTTTAGAAAACTTACAAAAGGTTGCAACATCATTTTTTTACTCATGATTGATTATAGGCGTTGCTCAAAGAGGAATGCTTTCCTGAGCAAAATGGAACAATTAACGTGTCCACCCCTTTTCCGAAATGAAGTGTCCAGACTGTAACGCTGCCGAGGTGTCAAAGAACAGTCATCGTAAAGTCGAATCATGTGGGCGCGATCGCGTGTTTGTTGAGAAACTGTTGTCGCTTCTCGCAACTCAAAGAGCGTCAGATATCCCACGTCCATCTAGTCTAAGCGTTTGTTAGGCATTCAAAAGCCTGGGATTGCTGGTTTTATAACTCAATCTAGTCTACGAGGTGACTTGATTGCACTAAAAGGAGAGTGGCGATGCTATCCATAAATAAGGGAATAGCCTGATGCTGTGTTCTGGTATAGGATTCTCAAGTATTATCCTCACCAATAGCTTAACGGTATAACTATTTATTCAACTGCACGAAGAGGTTTAACACGCTTATGGGGAAGGGAAACTGGAACCGATGAACGTCTTTATAGCATTCGGTTTTCAAAGTGAAACTTCCTTCGCTCCGGTACCTAACTTATTAGTTGATTTCCTGACTGCTCATCGTACAAATACCGTGATACTTGCAGCCTAACTATATGTTATGCAGCAACAACAGCATAGCGCAGCACTTCTAAAACCTCAATGGGATCGCAACCATACAAACCTGCTCCCCAGGCTGCATTTTGCTCAACAACTGCCCATCCTCTTCCTCGAATCACACCTACGTCAATTACTGTTGCCTGAAGAATCTCTACCCTTTCATCTGATAGTAGAGTTTCGATGAACTCCCGAACCTCACATTCCTCCTCTTCTGTATGTACAAAATCATTCTCTCGCTGTAACTCTCCATCCCGGAGATAGACTGAGAATGTTTTCAGGGAGCGATTCAAAATAAAACAACGGAACTCCTTTTTCCACTCCACAATTTCCGCTATTAGCACTGGCATCTCATCGGGATAATCGCTTGGCAATTCCTTACCTTGATAAACGCGGGCAGGGAAACTTTTGTCGTTTGGCGGTTTGATAAAAGCTGCTTTTTCTATGCTCCGTGCTTCACCGAGGGTACTGAGATAAACCCAACGCTTCCGATATTCTTCAGGTAAATTGGATAACCAATCATCTGGTGCGTCAAGTAAGCGAAGTCCAAGTTGCTCCGCTATCATCTCTGTCATCAATGCTTCCACATACAAGACTGGTTCGGGTACAAGTTTTAATTCATCAGGTAGCCGCCAGTTCATTAGTCGCTCGACTCGCCAACCCAGACGATTAGCTGCACGCCATAAAGCCTGAGAATCGTCAGTGTAGCGTGGAGTCAAAATCAGAGTTGGCATCAGTTACAAAGTCTTTAAATGCTAGCAGGCAATTTCTAATTATAAGCAAGCCACCGGGGAGGTACTGCCCCTCCTACCTCTGCCTTATCAGCACAGTGCCTCACTTCTTGGCTTCCAGTGCTTCATGTAATGAAGTAGCGTCCTCAGCACATATCCATAAATACGAGTACTGCCATCTTTCCATCCCACATGACAAGCTGATAGCGATCGCATCCTAGGAACGCTAATAGCAAACCTCATCTTGACGGATATGCAAAGCAGAAGTATATGTTGGGTTTCCTTGCGTTAACTCAAGCTATGGCGATGAGCGATCGCATTGCACCAGGATCTTTTGTCAATCTGCTCCAATATGTTGTTAAGGCACTGTCTCGACTGCATTACGGAATGCTTCAACGGCAAACGGCAATTCTCCCATGACAAACGCTAGCTCCTCAGGATTGGCAACAAGAAAGCCGAGATTATCAAGGTAAGCCAAGCACAGGAACACCTGCTTGAGGTTTGTGTAATCAGCAGGCAATGGTTTGACGGTTTCGTAACCCTGTAAAAAGGCTTTTCGTTGTTGCTCGTCAAGTTCCATAAGCGCTAAAGCAAGGTCATAAAGGTAAAAGCCGAAACCACAACGGTCAAAGTCAATGATGCAAACCTTTTCGTCACAGAGTAAGTAGTTACCAGAATGAAAGTCGGCATGAATAACACCAAAACTGTCTTGCTTGCGTTCCAAATGAGCAAAATAAGTGATTATGTGACTGGCATTGACCTTCAAACTGTTCAGGTCACTTTTATCTAATTCGGTGTTGCTTAAAGCCGTATACAACACCTCTAAACGCCCACTAAAATGGGCTTCATTAAACGTTTGGCGTTTGAAGCCTTCAGGTAGCTCAAACTGTTGCGAGTGTATGTGAAGTTGTGCCATCAGAGAGCCTACTTTTGCAAGCTGATCATCGGTCAAAATGTCCACAGTAGGTGAAATTTTCCCTTCTACCCAGGACATGAGCGTACACAGCGTTTCTGGCTTGCTATCAGCAGGTACGCCTGTGACTAGCTCTCCGTTTAAATTAACAATAGGTTTAGGGAGTACCAAGGTCGTTTCGCTTTGCAAACTGCTTAACCAAGCTAGTTCTGAAGATATAGCAACTCGGTCATGATATGCAGATGTGTGCAGACGTAGTACATAGGATTTATCGTCAGCATCTACTTTAAAGTTAGTGTTACTTGCTCCGCCTAAGCGAGTTAGTTGAGCATTTTCTAAACCATAGTTACAAAGTGCTTCAATTGCAAGGTGTAAAAACGTTTTGTCATTCATCATCTATGGTTGTTCATCATCCAATGAATCGACTGGAATGAAACAGACAAATTCCCATCGTTAGTATATGTACCTCAGCACCAGCCTATCGAGACTGGTGTTTTGCTCTTTAGCTATCTCCGACCGTTGCTTTTTTACTTCAAGGTCTAGCTTGATGCTGAGTATCATCTTGGTTGTCATCCCAAAAGGATACTCTGGCTAGAGTAGCTAATGAATAATCAGCAGCTCTGAGAAACTTGTGTCAGCCGTCTTGAACCTAAAACTCAACACCAAAATCTATATCAGTTAGTCCACCGGGGAGGTACTGCCCCTCCTACAGCAATGTTGTAAG